>DASZGN010000134.1:0-29249 GCA_035938775.1 Trinickia sp. | reverse complement strand
GGCGACATCATCTCGACGGGCACGCCGCCCGGCGTCGTGGATGACATAGGCGGCGATGTCCTCTCCGATGCGGGCCTCGCGCGCCTGCGCGCGCTCGATGCGGCGAAGCTGCCACTCGTGCAGGGCGCGCCGCGTATCGGTGCATGCGTGGGCGGCGTCGGCAAGATGGTTTGCATCGGCTTGAACTACGCCGACCATGCAGCCGAGTCGGGTATGCCACTGCCGACCGAACCCGTCGTCTTCAACAAGTGGACGAGCGCCATCGTCGGCCCCAACGACGACATCGAGATTCCGCGCGGCTCGACGAAGACCGATTGGGAAGTGGAGCTCGGCGTCGTCATCGGCGCGTCCTGCAGGTACGTCGATGCGGCACATGCGCTCGATTACGTGGCCGGATATTGCATTGTCAACGACGTTTCGGAGCGCGAGTGGCAGCTCGAGCGCGGCGGTGGTCAGTGGGACAAGGGAAAGGGCTTCGATACGTTCGGCCCGACGGGGCCGTGGCTCGTCACGCGCGACGAGATCCCCGATCCGCAACAGCTCGGCCTGTGGCTGGAAGTCGACGGCCATCGCTATCAGAACGGCAATACGCGCACGATGATCTTCGGCGTCGCCGAGCTCGTCGCGTATCTTTCGCGGTGCATGAGCCTGCAGCCCGGCGACATCATCTCGACGGGCACGCCGCCCGGCGTCGGGCTCGGAGTCAAGCCGAATCCCGTCTATCTGAAACCGGGCCAGACTATGCGGCTCGGCATCGAAGGGCTCGGCGAGCAAATACAGCGCACCGTCGCGGCCCGATGAGGCAAAGCGGCCGTCCTTGGCGCTCCGAAAGCGAAACGCGGCGCCGTGGGATGGCCCTCCGATTGGTGCGCTTCCCGCGCTTTTCGCCTCCTTGAGCCCAGTCACACCGCGCTTCGCGCACATTCGACTATGCTGAATTCAACGGCTCGGCCCGATTCCCGCCGTGTCGTCGAAAAGGGATTTGAGGTGGCAGTCATGCAGATTACATTTCCACAGGAGCCCGCGGAGTATTGCGGCCGCGATCTCGTGCTCGCGTTTGCGGCCCTGGTCGATGGCGAGCGCGTGCAGTGCGCGATCACGGCGGAGGCGCTCGAGGATCATTTCGGCGCGCGATCGCTGCGCGAACAGGATGTCGTCAAAGCGTTCGAGTTGAATCGCCACACGATCGAAAGGGCGGCGCAAGAGCTGCTGCGCGAACTCGGCAAGAAACCCGTGCTGCTCCATAGCGGTTTTTTCGGTTCGATGCGCGTGACGCGTAACACGGGACCGGAGTAAGCGCGTGCGTGCTTTGAGGTGCGTGAAGCAGAGGCGCTGAAAGAAGCGCAACGCATGGGACTTGGGCAAGCCCGGCGTAGCCTGAAGGCGAGGCCACGCGCCAAGGAGGCGTCAAATGCGTGCGATGGTGTTCGAAGGCGGCTCGCCGATCCTGCGCGAGCGCGAAGTCCCGGACCCCGCGCCCCACGCGGGCGAACTGCTCATCGACGTGCATGCATGCGGCGTGTGCCGCACCGACCTGCACGTGGTGGACGGCGAGCTCGCGCACCCGAAAACCCCGTTGATTCCGGGGCATGAGATCGTGGGCACCGTGGCGGCGTTGGGCGAGGGCGTAACGAATTTTGCGCTCGGCGAGCGCGTGGGTGTGCCGTGGCTCGGCCACACGTGCGGACATTGCGGCTATTGCACCGACGGCCGGGAGAATCTGTGCGACGCCCCGGGCTTCACCGGCTACACCATTGATGGCGGCTATGCGCCGCGCACTGTCGCCGATAACCGCTACTGCTTCCGGCCGCCTGCACGCTATGCCGACGTTGAGGCCGCGCCGCTCATGTGCGCGGGCCTCATCGGCTACCGCACGCTCGCGATGGCGGGCGATGCGCGACGCGTCGGCATCTATGGCTTTGGCGCCGCGGCGCATATCGTGGCGCAAGTGGCGCGGCATCAAGGCCGTACCGTGCATGCGTTCACGCGGCCTGGCGACGAGGCGGCGCAGCAGCTCGCGCGGCGGCTCGGCGCACATTGGGCCGGCGGCAGCGACGAAGAGGGCCCCGAGCCGCTCGACGCCGCGCTCATCTTTGCGCCGGTCGGCGCGCTTGTGCCAGTGGCGTTGCGGGCGGTGGTCAAGGGCGGTGTCGTCGTGTGCGGCGGCATCCACATGAGCGACATCCCGAGGTTCGCCTACGACCTGCTCTGGGGCGAGCGGCGCATCGTCTCCGTCGCGAATCTCACCCGCGGGGACGGACACGCGTTCATGCGGGTCGCCGAAGAAGTCGCGCTCCAGATCGAAACGACGACTTATCCGTTCACCGATGCCAATCTCGCTCTCGCCGATCTGCGGGAAGGGCGGCTTGCGGGCGCGGCAGTGCTAACGATGAACAGGACACGTTGATGGGGCACCGTGCATGGAACGAGCCGCCCATGCACGCCCCCTATGCCAATCAAACGCGCCCGAGCGCTTCGATGTCGACGATACGGATCTGCTTTCCGTTCGTCTGTACGAGCCCTTCGCGCTGGAACTTCGAGAACATGCGGCTCACGGTCTCGAGCTTCATGCCGAGGAAGTTGCCCATTTCCTCGCGCGTCATGCGTAAATTGAATTCGGCGGCGGAGTAGCCGCGCGTTTTCATGCGACCCGATAGATTCAGGAGGAACGCGGCGACGCGCTGCTCGGCGGTCATCGTTCCGAGCAGCATCATCAGCGCGGATTCGCGCACGATTTCGCCGCTCATCAGTTTCAGCACCTGTTGCTGCAAGCTTTTCGATTCGCAGCACAACGCTTCCAATTGCTCGTAGGGAATGATGCATACCGTGCTGTCTTCGATCGCGATTGCGTCGCTGCTGTGCCGCTCGGTGCATACGCCGTCGAGCCCGAGGACCTCGCCTGCCAGATGAAAGCCCGTGACCTGCTCGCGGCCGTCGCGGTGCATGACGACTGTCTTGAGCGATCCGGAGCGCACCGTGTAAATGCTCTGGAACGCGTCGCCCGCGCGATAGAGCGCATCGCCGCGCTTGACGACGCGGGTGGCTGTGATGATCGAATCGAAAAGCGCGAGCTCTTGCGAGCTAAGGTTTTGCGGCATGCACGCCGAGCGCATCGAGCATGATGCGCAACGTGCCGGCGAGCTCGACGCGCGGGGCTGGTGGCTCGCCTTCACGGAAGGTGCCTGCGTCCCGTAGACGTCGCTCGCGAATTCCGCTTCTGCAAACATATTGACCTCCACCTCTCGTGATCGCGCCCTGTCGGCGATTTGGCAAGCCGATTCCTTGCGATTGAGTATGGGTGGTAGCGCACGCTCTGCAAATCGGTCGCGTACGAGATTGGAGTAAGGCTTGACGAAGCTGTGTAGGGCGCTTCCTACACGCGGCGGCGGCAGTAACGCGCTCGAGAGGCTTACGCGCTCGAACCCCGAATCGAAGCGAGCGCCGGCCCGCGGCCACCGCTTCCTTCGCCGATGGCGCGCCAAAATTGCTGAAGCGCCGGATGAATCGTGTCGCGCCAGCGTGGGCCGGTGAAGAGATCGTAGTGGTCGCAATCGGCGATCGTGAAACGCAAGCGCCGCTTGTCGGGCACGGCGCTGCACAGGGCGTGCGCCGCATGCGTCTGGCCGGCGCCCGTGATGTCGTCGCGATCTCCTTCGACCGTGCAAAGCGCCGTCGCCGCGAGCGTTTGCGGCCGCACATGCCGTCCGTCGACTTCCCAGGTGCCGCGCGCGAGCCGCTGCTCTTGAAAAATGATGGAGAGCGTCTCGAGAAAATAATCCTCGTCCATGTCGAGGACCGCCCCATATTCATCGAGCGCGCGAAGGGTCGCCGCCGTTTGGGCAGCGTCGCCGGTGAGCCGGCTTGCCAAATAGCGCGCCTCGAGCGCGAGTTGCCGATGCGGGTGCGCGGCCACGATCGCCGCATGCTGGAGGTACCCGGGATAGATGCGGCGGCCCGCGCCGGCGTAGTGGGGCGGCACGGTGTCGATGACCGTGTTGCGGAACCACTCGAGGCTGTGCGCCACGGCGAATCGGTCGA
The DNA here is from genome assembly GCA_035938775.1 of Trinickia sp. Taxonomy (GTDB): domain Bacteria; phylum Pseudomonadota; class Gammaproteobacteria; order Burkholderiales; family Burkholderiaceae; genus Trinickia. Next base: position 25,211 of record DASZGN010000134.1, on the reverse strand, counting down.
CGCCCGTGGGATTCAACCGCGTGTCGATCGGCCCGCCCATCAGCGTGAGGCTCCGTGGGGGGGTGCCGCCGGCGCTCGCGACAAGCGCGGCGGCGGCCACCGTCGGCGCGGTGGCCTGGCAGACCGCGAGCACATGCAACCCTTCGTCGGCAAGGCCGCCCATGAAGCGCTCGAGCGCGAGCACATAGTCGTCGAGCCCGAAACGGCTTTCGGATAACGGCACGTCGCGCGCATTGGCCCAATCGGTGACATAGACATCGGCATCTTCGAGCAGCGCCTCGACCGTTTCGCGGAGCATCACCGCGTGATGGCCCGCAAGCGGCGTGCAAAGCAGCACGCTCGCCCCGATGCCGTCCAACGACTCGCCATCGGCGGGGACGCGCGCAAAGCGCCGCAGGGCACAAAACGCGGTGCGGTCGGCGACGTCTTCTGCGATCTTCACGTGCCGCCCCCCGATTGACACCGAGGCGATATTAAACGGCGGCGGCTCGGGCGCGGACCGCAAAAGGCGATACAACCAGTCGCTACCCGGCACGGCGACGACCGCGCCGCGCATGCCGGCGCTCGCGACGTTCTCGCCGGCGGGGTGCCACGCACCTCCGGCAAAAGCAGCCCATGCATCGATCGAGCGCATCAGCGCCCGTTGCGTTTCGAGCCACTGGTAAAGCATGACTGCCTCCCGTCCGCCTGCCGCGTTGCGGGCTTCGCGTGCCTTGCGGCATCCGCTGCTTCGTGCCCGCGATGCCCGACTTGTCGCCGTGAAAGCTGCGGCCCGTCATGCGGCAAGGGCCGCCGTCGGTGCCTACCACGTATTGTTAGGGCGTGCGGCGTCGAGTGGCAAGGTGTTAAGCCGCAGCTCGGGGGCTGACAGGCGGTCGCGCGGAGGGCGAGCACCCGCGGCAAGCCCGGTTTGGGCCGATGCACTACCGCGAATCGGCATTACCTTGTCTCATTTGCCTCCCACTGTTGTACTATTGTGCGATTTTGTCCAACGTTAGCGGCCACGCATGCTCGATTTCTTTCGCAACCACAAGCGCCTGATGATGTTCATGCTCATCCTCGTCATTGTGCCGGGGCTGGGCTTCGTGGGTATTCAAGGTTTCCGGGGGTTCTTCGACGAAAGCGCGAACGTCGCGAGCGTCAATGGACACAAGATCCTGCGCGCCGAATTCGATAACGCGATGCGCCAGCAGCTCGACCAGGCGCGCCAGGTCCTTGGGGCTCAATTCGATTCGAAGGTGTTCGACACGCCCGCGCGCAGGAGTGAGCTGCTCGATAGGCTGATTCTGGAGCGCACGCTCGTCGACGAAACGCAGCGCAATCACCTGACGGCTTCCGACGACGCCGTGCGCCGCGCGCTGCTCGCCGATTCCGTCGTCGCGTCGCTGAGAAAGCCCGATGGCTCGATCGACGTCGATCGCTATAAGCAGTTGCTTGCCATGCAAGGTATGACCCCCGAGCAGTATGACGAGCGCGTGCGTTATGGCCTGTCGATGCAGCAGATTCCCGAGAGCATCGAGGCGAGCGCGTTCACGCCGAAGCGCGTCGCCGAGCATCTCGCTCAGTTGGCCGAGGAGCAGCGCGCGGTACAGCCGCTCGCTTTCCAGGCGAGTGCCTATGCGGCAAAGGTGCAGCCGACCGATGCGCAGCTCGCCGCGTACTACGACGCGCACCGCAACGATTTCGCCACGCCCGCGACGGCGGCGATTCAATACGTCGTGCTGTCGCCGGTTGCGCTTGCCGCGTCGATCCAGCCGAGCGAGGCCGACCTCAAGAACTACTACGACGAAAACATCGCGCGCTATACCACGCCGCGCGAGCTCCGCGTGAGCCAGATCCTCATCGCCGCGCCGAGCCCGGCCGACGACGCGCAGGCGAAGGCGAAGGCCGAACAGGTGCTCGCCGACGTCAAGGCGCATCCGGAGCAATTCTCGCAAATCGCGCAGAAGCAATCGCAGGACCCAGGCTCGGCGGCAAAAGGTGGCGACCTCGGCTGGTCGACGAGCGGCGTGATCACGGGCGAGAAGACGTTTGACAACGCCGCGTTCAACCTGAAGAAAGATGAGGTGAGCGGCCTCGTGCGCTCGTCGTTCGGCTACCACATCATCAAGGCAATGGACGAGAAGCCGTCGGCGACCAAGCCGTTCGCCGACGTGAAGGAAGCGATCGCCAAAGATCTGAAGACGCAGCTCGCGACGAAGGCGTTCAGCGACAATGCGGATGGCTTTACGTCGACGGTCTATGAGCAGGCAAAGAGCCTCCAGCCTGCCGCGGACAAATTCAAGCTGCCGCTCCAGACGGCCACGGTCACCCAAAAGCCGAACGGCGTGCTGCCTCCTGACAGCCCGCTCAACAACGCGAAGTTCCTCTCGGCCGTGTTCGCGAACGATGCCGTCAAGGATCGCAACAACACGCAAGCAATCGACGTCGGCAACAGCACGCTGATTGCCGCGCACGTGACCGACTACAAGCCGGCCGCCACGCCGCCGCTTGCCGCGGTCAAGGACGCCGTGCGTGCCAAGTACGTCGCCGAGCAGGCGGCCGAGCTCGCGGGCAAGGACGGCGCGGCAAAGCTGGCCGAGTTGCAGAAATCGAATTCGACGGCGGGCTTCGCGCCCGAGGTGAAAGTCTCGCGCACCGACGCCCAAAACGTGCCGCGGGCCGCGCTCGGCGCCGTTTTCAAGGCGGACGCGAGCAAGCTGCCCGCATATGTTGGCGTCGACCTCGGGGGCGACGGCTATGCGATCTATCGCGTGAACGCGGTGGTGCCCGCCGCGCCGATCGATTCGGCACGGCTCACCGCGGCGCAGCAGCAGATCGCGCAGGTGACCGGGAAGACCGAGTTGCAGGCTTATAACGAGGCGCTCCGCGCACGCTCGAAGGTGAAGCTCTACGGTGCGCTCGAGGCGGCCTCGGCAAGCAACGCTGAATGATCGCTGGCGAACTTCTGATCGCTTGAGCGCGCGGGCCGCGCCAGAGCGGTTAAATGCAATCGAAAACCCCGCATCGTTATTCGGTGCGGGGTTTTTAAATTTGCGCTCGACTCAAGCGGTATCAAGCGGTATACGGGATTCGCTCCCCGAAGCGCGACGGTGACTGACCAATCAGCTCAGCCAAACAGGTCCGGCCGCTGCGGCATCTCCGCCCCTTAATGCGAACTGCGCCGCAACATCGGCTCGAGTACGGGCCAGACGTTGTTCAACAACACGGGTTGGGCTTGCTGCGACGGATGCATCTGGTCATCCTGGAACATGTCGGGCTTGTTCTCGATGCCCGCAAGCAAAAACGGCACAAGCCTCACTTTGAGTTCCTTCGCGAGCGTACCGTAGAGCCCGTGAAACCGCTCGGTGTACGCAGGCCCGTAGTTTGCCGGCACGTACATGCCAACGAGCACGACCTTGGCGTGGCCCTGCTGCGCCTGCCCGACGATGGTGCGCAGGTTGTCTTCAGTGGTAGCGAGCGGCACCCCGCGCAGCGCATCGTTCGCGCCGAGCTCGACGATCACGATCGCGGGCTTCAGGCGTGCCATCAACTCGGGCATGCGGGCGCGGCCGCCGCTCGTGGTGTCGCCGCTGATGCTCGCGTTCGCGACGCTATAATCGATCCGCTCCTCGGCGAGCCGCCGCCGCATGAGCGCCACCCAGCCGGTGTCGCGCGGCAACCCGTATTCGGCCGATATGCTGTCGCCGAGCACGACGATCACTGGCTTCGGCTGTTCCGCGGCATGCGCCATCGGCACAAAGCAAGGCACCACCATCGCGACGCCGGCAAAAAAAGCGGCGAGCGCCGCCCCCATTTTTAAGCGACGCTTCATGCAAAAAGATATCGATCCGATCATTGAAGTGCGGAGTTTATGCAAGAGGGTCAACGATGCTACCGGCGAGCTGACGATACTGGATGACATCGATCTCGACATCATGCCAGCCAGCAGCGTGGCGATCGTCGGCGCATCAGGCTCGGGCAAATCGACGTTGCTCGGCTTGCTCGCGGGCTTGGACAATGCGAGCTCGGGCTCGGTTCGGCTGCTGGGCCGCGAGCTCGGGGTGCTCTCCGAGGATGAGCGGGCCGCGCTAAGAAACGGCTCCATCGGCTTCGTTTTCCAATCGTTCCAACTGATGCCGCATCTGACGGCGCTCGAAAACGTCAGGCTGCCGCTCGAGCTGCAAGGTGGCATTACGGCGCGCGACGCGGCAGAGCGCGCCCGTGCGCTGCTCGAGGAAGTCGGGCTCGGCGCGCGCACGCAACACTACCCGAAGCTGCTGTCGGGCGGCGAGCAGCAGCGCGTAGCACTCGCGCGCGCCTTCGTCACGCGTCCGGCCGTTCTCTTCGCCGACGAGCCGACTGGCAGCCTCGATGCCGCCACGGGGCACGCCATCATCGACAAGATGTTCGAGATGAACGCTGCGCATGGCGCGACGCTCGTGCTCGTCACCCACGACATCGAGCTCGCCCGGCGCTGCACACGCATCGTCACGATCGACGCCGGTCGCATCGCTTGAGCACGCCGCCCGCGCCGTGTGTCCGGTGCGGCTTGACCGCGGTTAAGCGGGTTCAGCTTGGCTTGTCTTCGCCCACTTTGGCCGCCGCGCGTGCACGCGAAATCAGCGCGGAGGTCGACGAATCATGCATCCGTTCGTCGAAGGTGCTGGCGCTCAGATCCGCCTCGACAACCTTGCCGAGGACCTTGCCGAGCTCCACACCCCATTGATCGAACGGGTTGATGTTCCACACCGCGGCTTGCACGAGCACCTTGTGCTCGTAGAGCGCAATCAGCGCGCCGAGCGAGCGGGGCGTCAGCGCGTCGACGATGAGCGTAGTCGATGGCCGATTGCCGGGGAAGACGAGATGCGGCACGAGCTGCGGTTTGCCAGGACCGGCCACTTCACGCGCTTCCTCGACAGTGCGGCCGAGCATCAGCGCCTCGCTCTGCGCAAAACAGTTCGCGAGCAACTTTGGATGATGGCTCGCCAGCGGATGCTCGGGCGTGAGCACGGCGATGAAGTCGATCGGAACGATCGTCGGCCCCTGATGCAGCATCTGAAAGAAAGCGTGCTGTCCATTGGTGCCAGGCTCGCCCCAGGTGACGGCGGCCGTCGCGTAGTTGACGAACCTGCCATCGAGCTGCGCCGACTTGCCGTTGCTCTCCATTTCAAGCTGCTGAAGGTATGACGGCAGGTAGTGCAGCGCCTCGGAGTAGGGCGCGACGAGATAGCTCTGCAAATCGAAGAAGTTTCGGTACCAGATGCCGATCAGCCCGAGCAGCACGGGCAGGTTCCGCTCGAGCGGCGCGTCGCGGAAGTGCTCGTCCATGTCGTTCGCGCCCGCAAGTAGCGCGTCGAAATGCGCAGGGCCGACGGCGATCATGATCGCGAGGCCCACGGCCGACCACAGCGAGTACCGTCCGCCGACCCAGTCCCACATTTCGAACACGTTTTCTTTCGCGATCCCGAATTTGACGACTTCGGCAGGGTTGGCCGATACGCCGACGAAGTGCTTCGCGAGCGCGCTTTCGGGGCAGCCTTGTTGGACAAACCAATCGCGCAGCGAGCACGCGTTGGTCATCGTCTCGAGCGTGGTGAATGTCTTCGAGACGACGATCGCAAGCGTTTCCTCGGGATCGATGCGCGCGAGCACGCGGGCGAGATCCGCACCGTCCACGTTGGAGACAAAAAAGCTCGAAATTTCAGGGTGCGCGAGATGCGCGAGCGCGTGCACGACCATCTTCGGGCCCAGGTCCGAGCCGCCGATGCCGATGTTCACGACATACCGGATGCGCTTGCCCGTGTACCCGGTCCAGGCGCCGCTTCTCACGCGCTCGGCGAAGTCGGCCATCTTCGCGCGCTCGGCGACGACTTCGGCGTGATACGGCGCGTCGGCGCGCGTGGCGCGCAGCGCGGTATGAAGCGCGGCGCGGCCTTCGGTCGGGTTGACGATGCCGCCCGAGAACATCGCGTCACGGCGCTTGGCGACGCCTGCCTCCTCGGCAAGCGTGACGAGCAAGCGTAGCGTTTCCTCGCTGATGCGGTTCTTCGAAAAATCGGCGACGAGGCCGCCGCCCGCGAACGTGAAGCGTTCAGCGCGCGTGACGCCGACGGCATGCTCGGCGGCAAACCAGTCGCGTAGGCGCGCGTCGCGGATCTGTTCGTAGTGCACGCCGAGCGCGGACCAGGAGGGAAGCGAGTTCTGCTGCGTCATAACGGTGTGTATGGCGAAGGGTCTCGAAGGGCGGGTCAGCGCGCTTCGCGTGCCGGCCCGGTTCTCTCGGCACGCGCGATCGATCGAAGCGCGCCGCAATGGGTCAGTATAGCGGCCTGCAATGGTCTCTCACATGTTGTCTGAAAGCACGCTCACCTTGGCAAATACGAAAAAGGGCCGCAAAAACGCAGACCAAGCGACGTTATGATCGGATGAATTCAATCAGTTGGGGGCAATATGAACCGGACCGTTTCATCCGCCGCGCTGGCGGTTTTTATCGCGCTGGCGGCCGGCGCGGCGTTCGCGCAAACCGCCAGCTTCGACTGCGCGGCAGCAGACACCCCCGCAGAGCGAAAGATCTGCGCGACGCCTCGGCTTGGCGAACTGGACGTGCGAATGGCCACCTACTATCAGATCCTTCAAGATGCGCGCCCGGCTGGCGGCGGCATGGCGTACCGCGAGTTTCGCGACGCGCTCAAGGCCGAGCAGGCAGACTGGCAGCACAAGACGCGCGATGTCTGTGGCGCTCAGGCCAAATGCCTGGAGAACGCTTACCGGACCCGTATCGACACGCTGCGCGATGTGGCGCGTGAGCGTCTGCAGTTGACGTTCGAAGCGCCTGGCAACGAAGCGGGCGCGCAGACGTCCGCTTCGCTCATCGACTACCGCAACTCAACCTACTGGATCGATGACCAAGCCGTAAAGCTTGTCGGCGGGCAGCGCGTGCAGGCGGCGGCGCCAGGCTCGGCGACGAAAGACGTCACGCGCGTGGCCGAGTCGCCGAAGGCTGCGCAAGGCAAGCTCGGCGGCCAGCCGGCCGTGGCGTTTTTTCTTGTCGATGCGCCCGGCGGCAGCGGCACGTTTTATTACGCCGCGGCGGCGCTCGGCGGGCGCGGCACACATGCGGCCTTGCTCGGCGACCGCATCACGCCGCAGTCGATCGCCATCGACCGCGGCGAAATCGTCGTGACCTATCTGGATCGCAAAAGCGACGACCCGATGTTTGTGCCGCCCTCGGTAAAGGTCATGCGGCGTTTCTCGCTGTCGGGCGATCGGTTGCGCGAGCGCGGCGCGAGCCAATCGGGTCACTGAAGGCCGGCACAGTGCCGCGTTATTCGCGCCTCGGATAGATCAGCCGGTTGAGCGCCGAGCGCACGGCTGGTGCCAATTCCCCGGCAGTCAGCCCGGCGGGCCCGATGCCGCTCGCGGTGAGGGTGTCGGCGGCCAGACCGTGCAGGTACACGCCTGCAAGCGCCGCTTCATAGCGCGGCAAGCGCTGCGCGAGCAGCGCCCCGATGATGCCGCCCAGCACGTCGCCCGTGCCGCCCGTCGCAAGCGCGGCACTGCCCGTCGGATTCACGACGGTGCGGCCGTCCGGCGCCGCGATCACGGTCCCGGCACCCTTGAGCACGACCACGCTTTTATAGCGCGTGGCAAGCCCTCGCGCCGCAGCGAGCCGGTCGTTCTGCACGGCGGCCGCGCTGGAGCCCATGAGACGCGCCGCTTCGAGCGGATGCGGCGTCAGCACGCACGCGTCGCCGGCCGCACCGCGCGCGGCCAGTGCATTGGCAAGCGCCGGCGCTTGCGCGATCAGATTGAGCGCGTCGGCATCGATGAGCTTCGGTGCGTCGACCGCAAGCGCACGGGCGAGCGCCGCTCCTGCCCGGGCAGTGCGGCCCATCCCGCAACCAATAGCCAACGCGTCCATCGTGTCGAGCGGCAACGCATCGAGCGCATGCAGCATCAGTTCGGGATAGGGCGGGTCATAGGGTGGCGCGCCGGCGCCGACGAACGCCACGTGCACTTTGCCCGAACCCGTGTAGAGCGCCGCCCGGGCGGCGAGAATCGGCGCGCCGCACATGCCCGTCTCACCGCCGACCACCGCCAGGTTGCCGAACGTTCCCTTATGTGCCGCGAACGCGCGCGCGGGAAAGTGCTTGGCGAAGAGCTCGGGGGCGTTCAGGCGGGCGATGGCGGTGGCTGCGGGCGCCTCGACGCCGAGCGCTGCGACGCTCACCGTACCCGCGAGATCGCGCCCGTGCAGCATATAGAGCCCCGGCTTCGCGCCGATGAAGGTGACCGTATGCGTCGCGCACGCCGCTGCTATGCCACCCACGATGTTGCCCGTGTCGCTGTCGAGGCCGCTCGGCACGTCGAGCGCGAGTACGCGCCCCTCGCCGCGGGCGCGCGCGCCGATGCGCTCGGCGAGTTCGGCGAACGTACCCTCGAGCGGGCGTCCGAGGCCGATCCCGAAGAGACCGTCGACGAGCCAGCCATAGGGTTCGAACGATGCGGGCGGCACGTTCGAAATCGGCACGCCGGCCGCACGTGCGGCGTCAAGCGCCCAGCGGGCGTCGTCGGGCTTGACTTCCACGGGCATGCAGACTTGCACGGCGACGCCGGCCCGGTGCAGCTCGGCCGCCACGACGAGCGCATCGCCGCCGTTATTGCCGGGGCCGGCCGCGATCCATACCGGCCGCGCCGAGGAAAGCGAGCCGTCATGCTCGGCCAGCTCGCGAAGCCAGCGGGCAGCCGCGGCGCCGGCGCGAGCCATCAGCGTGTAGGCAGGCAGCGACGCGGCGGCATGCGCTTCGATGCCGCGAAGCTGGGCAACGGTATAAAGCGGCAGGGGCCGCTCTTGCGGCGTGATGAGGAGCGGCTGGGCAGCCGGCGAGATGGCATCGGTCATGGCGGCAACGCAACGTTCATGGGGCGACAGCGTCTCGACAGCCTTTTGGGTAGCGGCAAGCGGCGCAGCACACCCGCCGCGTTCAGGATGCAACGTGCGCCGCCTTACGCGCGTTCAGCTCGCGAAACGCTCGGCGCGCAGCGCGGCCAGGGTATCGGGCGGCACACTCGGCGTCGTGCCGGAGACGAGTTCAGCGACCACTCTAGCAGACCCGCAAGCGAGGCCCCAGCCGGACGGCCCATGCCCGACGTTGATGAAAAGCCGCGGGTGCAGCGCCTGCCCGACGACGGGCAGGCCATCGGGCGACAAAAGCCGCACGCCGTCCCAGGCATGGGCGGCGGATATTTTCGCGGCACCGGGGATCCAGTCATGCGTCGCTTGCGCGAGCAGTGCCGTTGCCGCTTTTCCGAGCGATTCGGCGAGCGGCTTCGCGCTCTCGCGGGCGGCCTGCACGACCGCCGCGCCGGCCACGCGCACGCGCTGGTTCATTCGCGTCATCGTGATGCGCTTGATACTGTCGATGACGGTCAGGTGCGGCGCGCATTCCTCATAGGCGATGGGGGCGCTCAGCGTGAAAAGCCGCGCCGGATGGAGCGGCAAGCGCAGCCCGAGGCGCTCGAGCAAGGGCAGGCTGCCGGCGCCGGCCGCGACGACGACCGCATCGGCGGAAATCACATCGACGTTGCGCGCATCGGGCCGCTCGCCTTCGCGCGGCGCAAGCTGTACCGCTGCGCGCTGGTTCTCGAGGCGAATCGCTTCCACGCCGCGGCCCAACCGGAACTCGACACCGCCAAGCTCCTCGAGCGCCTGCTTCACGAGCTTGGCGAAAAGCGGGCAGTTGGCCGAGCGCTCGTGCTCGAACAGCACGCCACCCGCGAAGCCAGGCTCGGTCGGCACCGAATGCTCCGCCTGCGCGCACTCGGCGGCGGACAGTACGTGGTGAGGCATCTCGATCTCGCGCAGCAGGTCGAGCGCGCTTTGCGCCTGCTCCCACTCGCGCGCGTGGCGTACGACGTGCAGCACGCCGCTCTTTTGCTCGAATTCGAAGCCAAAGCGCGCCTCGACATGCGCGATTGTTTCGCGCGATGCATCGACGAGCGGCTTGAGCCGCAGCCAATGCTCGCGAAACGTCTCGGGCGCCTGCAGGGTGGCAAGCTGCTTCACGAAGCGGCGCGCGCCGGCGTTCAAGCCGGGCTTGTAGACGATGCCGCTTTTCGGCGCGCGGCGGCTTCTCATGAATGTCGGGCCGAACCAGACATCGAGCGGCGAGGGCAGCATGGCGCCGCCGTGGCCGTAGGTGGCGCCTTGCGCGACGGTCGCGTGGCGCTCGACGACGCACACACGATGGCCGGCCTCGCGCAGCTGATATGCGGTGGCGACGCCGACGATCCCGCCGCCTATGACGATGACATCCATGAATGACTGATTCAGTGCGCGGCAAGCCGCCAAGACCTTGAAAACGGGCACGGGCCGCGCCGTGTGACGGGGGCGCCGCACGCGCGCCGAGCGGGAGCGATTCGCCACGCCGCCTGACGCAAACGCACGCGTTCGCGCCGTTTTCAAGCAAACCGCGCATGATAGCGCCAAACCTGCCGCGCGTCGCAACGGCACCGCGCCGCTCTGTATCGGAAACGCCGCGCGCTTGGCCCGCCGGGCTTATTGGAGGCCGACTCCCGGGGATATACGGGGTATAATCTCGGACTTCTTTTCGCCTCACGTCGTCTGCATGCACGACCGAGCCTTCGCCGCCCGCGCGAGTGATCGGCCGCACGCGCGACACATCGACGCCCACGTCCTTCCATGGCCCACTTCTCGTGTTTCCCCGGTGCTTCGGCGCTTTCCGATTTTCGTCAAACCCGCCTTCTCGAGACACTTGCCCGCATCGACGCGAACATCGTCGGCGTGCGCGGGCAATACCTGCATTTCGTCAATGCGCTGACGCCGCTCTCGGCGGATGACAACGCACGCATCGAGGCGCTCATGCACTACGGCGCGCCTTTCGAGGCGAACGACGAGCGTGGCGCCACCGAGACGTTTCTCGTGGTGCCCCGTTTCGGCACCGTGTCCCCGTGGGCCAGCAAGGCGACCGACATCGCGCACCACTGCGGCTTGACGTATGTGCGCCGCATCGAGCGCGGCATCGAGTTCACGGTTACGCTGAAGACGGGCCTTTTCGGCGGCAAGAAGGGCCTCGCCGACGAAGCGCGCGCGGCAATCGCCGCGGCGTTGCACGACCGCATGACCGAAAGCGTCGTGCGCTCGCGCGACGACGCGCTGCACCTCTTCGATGAGCTGCCGGCCAAGCCGCTTTCAACCGTCGACGTGCTCACGGGCGGCCGGCAAGGCGGCCGGGCGGCGCTGGAACGCGCGAACGCGGAGCTGGGCCTGGCGCTCGCCGACGACGAGATCGACTACCTCGTCGATGCGTTCGCGAAGCTCGAGCGCAACCCGAGCGACGTGGAACTGATGATGTTCGCGCAGGCGAACAGCGAGCACTGCCGCCACAAGATCTTCAACGCGCAATGGACGATCGACGGCGAGCCGCAGGACATCTCGCTCTTCCAGATGATCAAGAACACGGAAAAGCTCCATCCGCAGGGCACGATCGTCGCGTACTCCGACAACTCGGCAATCATGCAGGGCGGCGAGGCCGAGCGCTGGTTTCCGCGCCCCGCCGCGCGCGACGCGCAGGCGAGCGATGCCGAAGCCATCCTCGACGAACACTACGGCCGGCACGTGGAGCTCACGCACACGCTGATGAAGGTCGAGACGCACAACCACCCCACAGCCATCTCGCCGTTCGCCGGCGCCGCGACGGGCGCGGGCGGTGAAATCCGCGACGAAGGCGCGACGGGCCGCGGCGCGCGTCCGAAAGCGGGGCTGACAGGCTTCACGGTGTCGAACCTCGAGTTGCCCGGCGCAATCGCGCCGTGGGAGAACGCCCGCGACGCCGCGGTGCCGCTCGGCGCGCGCAATCCGGCCGAAACGCACGGTGCGTACGGACGCCCCGATCGCATCGCCTCGCCGTTGCAGATCATGATCGACGGGCCGCTTGGCGGCGCCGCGTTCAACAACGAGTTCGGGCGCCCGAATCTCGGCGGCTACTTCCGGGTCTACGAGCAGAACGTCGGCGGCCAAGTCCGCGGGTACCACAAGCCCATCATGATCGCGGGCGGCATCGGCAACATTTCGGATCGCCACACGCATAAGCACGACCTGCCGCCCGGCTCGCTCCTGATCCAGATCGGCGGCCCCGGCATGCGCATCGGCATGGGCGGCGGTGCGGCGAGCTCGATGGCGACGGGTGCGAACACGGCCGAGCTCGACTTCGATTCGGTCCAGCGCGGCAACCCTGAAATCGAGCGGCGTGCGCAGGAAGTGATCAATGCCTGCTGGCAGCTCGGCGAGAAGAACCCCATCCTCAGCATTCACGACGTCGGTGCGGGCGGGTTGTCGAACGCGTTCCCCGAACTGGTCGACGGGGCGGGCAAGGGCGCGCGCTTCGAGTTGCGCCAGGTGCCGCTTGAGGAGAGCGGCCTCTCGCCGCGCGAGATCTGGTCGAACGAGGCGCAAGAGCGCTACGTGCTCGCCATCGCGCCGGCCGATTTGCCGGCATTCGAAGCCATCTGCGCGCGCGAGCGCTGCCCGCTGGCGGTCGTCGGCGTCGCCACCGAAGAGCGCCAACTGCAATTGATCGACGCGCAAGCCGAAGGGGAGGCAGCCTATCCCGTCGACATGCCGATGGACGTGCTGCTTGGCAAGGCGCCGCGCATGCATCGCAACGTGGCGCGGGTGTCCACCGAGCGCGCGAGTGTCGATGTGACGGGCCTCGCGCTCTCCGAACTCGCATGGTCGGTTCTTAAGCATCCGAGCGTCGCGAGCAAGTCTTTCCTGATCACGATCGGCGACCGTTCGGTAGGAGGCACGACGGTGCGCGACCAGATGGTGGGTCCGTGGCAAGTGCCCGTCGCCGACTGTGCGATCACGGCCGCCGATTACGCCGGTTTTCGCGGCGAAGCGATGACGATGGCCGAGCGCACCCCGCTTGCCGTCATCGACGCGCCTGCCTCCGGCCGCATGGCCGTCGGCGAGGCCGTGACGAACATCGCCGCGGCGCCGATCGCCTCGCTCGACAAGCTCAAGCTGTCGGCCAACTGGATGGCCGCGTGCGGCACCCCCGGCGAGGACGCCGCGCTCTTCGACACCGTCAAGGCGATCGGCATGGAACTGTGCCCGGCGCTTGGCATCAGCATCCCCGTCGGCAAGGATTCGCTGTCGATGAAGACGAAGTGGGAGGAGCGCGGTGCCGGGAAGGAAGTCGTGTCGCCCGTGTCGTTGATCATTTCGGCATTCGCGCCCGTCGAGGACGTGCGCCGCCATCTGACGCCGCAATTGCGCCGCCCAGCCGAAGTGGGCGAGACGGTGCTGATCGCGATCGACCTCGGCCGCGGCAAGAACCGCCTGGGCGGCAGCATCCTCGCGCAGGTGACCCAGCAAGTCGGCGACAACGTCCCCGACGTCGACGACCCCGAAGACCTCAAGCGCTTCTTTGCGGCGATTCAGGCGTTGAATGCAAGCGGCTCCCTGCTCGCCTATCACGACCGCTCGGACGGCGGTTTGTGGGCCACGGTGTGCGAGATGGCGTTCGCGGGCCACGTCGGCGTGTCGCTGAACGTCGACATGCTCACGCTCGACGCCGCGCATGAATTCGACTACGGCGATGCCAAGGATTGGGCGAAGCAAACGAGCGGCCGTCGCGACGACCGCACGCTGCGCGCGCTTTTCAGCGAGGAGCTGGGGGCCGTCGTGCAAGTGCGCATGGCCGATCGCGACGCCGTGCTCGGCGCACTGCGCGAGCATGACCTCGGCGCTTGCTCGCATGTCATTGGCAAGTTGAACGAGCGTGACGTGATCGAGGTGTATCGCGACGCGAAGCGGATCTTCGACGCGCCGCGCGCCGAACTGCATCGCGCGTGGAACGAGGTGAGCTGGCGAATCGCGCGGCTGCGCGACAACCCCGCATGCGCGGACGCGGAGCATGACGCACTCACGGATGCTTCCGATCCGGGCCTCTCGCCGGAGATCACGTTCAATCCGGACGAAGACGTCGCCGCGCCGTACATCGGCACCGGCGCGCGTCCGCGCGTCGCAATCCTGCGCGAGCAAGGCGTGAACTCGCACTTGGAAACGGCCTACGCGTTCGACCGCGCAGGCTTTGACGCCTACGACGTGCACATGAGTGATCTGCTCTCGGGCCGCGCCACGCTGGCGAACTTCGCCGGCGCGGTGGCCTGCGGCGGCTTCTCGTATGGCGACGTCCTTGGCGCGGGCGAGGGTTGGGCAAAGACGATTCGCTTTAATCCGCTGCTCGCCGACATGTTCGCGGCATTCTTCGCTCGCCCCGACACGTTTGCGCTCGGCATCTGCAACGGTTGCCAGATGCTGAGCAGCCTTGCCTCGATGATTCCCGGCGCCGATGCGTGGCCGAAGTTCACGCGCAACAAGTCGGAGCAGTTCGAAGCGCGCTTCTCGCTCGTGCGCGTGGAGTCGTCGCCGTCGATCTTTTTCGCGGGAATGGAAGGCTCGCGCATTCCGGTGGCGGTCGCACACGGCGAAGGCTTCGCCGATTTCTCGCAACAAGGCGATGCGGCGCGCGTCGATGTCGCGATGCGCTTCGTCGATCACCGCGACGAAGCCACCGAGCGTTATCCGTTCAACCCGAACGGCTCGCCCGCGGGCATCACGTCGGTCACCACGCCTGACGGCCGCTTCACGGTGCTGATGCCGCACATGGAACGCGTGCATCGCACGGTGCAGATGAGTTGGCACCCCGAAGGCTGGGGCGAGGCGAGTCCGTGGATGCGCGTGTTCCGCAACGCGCGCCGCTGGCTTGGATGATTTGGCTGCTTTTCGTCGAAGGCCCTGACGGGCCGCCGAATCGGGCGCCGCACCGTCGGCGCTTGGCGCAAAAAACAATGCCGCCCGAGGGCGGCATTGTCATATCGAAACGTGGCGAGCGACGCGTTACTGAATCTTCGCCTTTGCCTTGAGGCTCTCTTCGAACGCTTGCAGCTTTTCTTGCTGAAGTTGCTGAACGATCTGGGGCTTGACCTGTTCGAGCGGCGGCGGCGCGACATCGCGGGTATCGTCGACGCGAATGATATGCCAGCCGAATTGCGTGTGAACCGGTGCATCGGTCATCTGGCCTTTTTGCAGCTTCTGGGCCGCCGCCGAGAACTCGGGGACGAAGGCGCCCGGATTGGCCCAATCGAGATCGCCGCCGTTCTTGCCCGAGCCCGGATCCTTCGAGTACTGCTTGGCCAAGTCCTCGAACTTTGCACCGCCCTTGATCTTCGCGATCAAGTCCTTGGCCTGCTGCTCGTTGTCGACGAGGATGTGGTGAAGGTGATATTCCTTGCCGCCGCCCGATTGCTTGACGAGTTCGTCGTAGCGGTTTTTCACGTCGGCGTCGCTCGGCGTGTTCTTCTTCAGGAAGTCCTCGATGAGCGCGCGCAGCACGACCGTTTGCTGGGCCACGGCGATCTGCGCCTTGACGTCGGGGCGCGCCGGAATGCCTTCCCGGTTGGCTTCCTGCATGAGAATCGCGCGCTTGATGAGCTCTTGGCGCACGGCGTCACGCAACTGCTGCGAATCTTGCTGGCCCTGCTTGGTGAGCTGGCCGATCAGCGCATTGGCACTCGCTGTCGTGATGGGCTCGCCGTTGACGACGGCAACATTCTGCGCAAAGGCCGGAGCGGCCGCGAACGCGGCCAGCAGCACCCACAGACGGGTCTTGTTAAGAGTCATCGGAAGTTCCTAACGTTCCTATTGGGAAGAATCGGTGGAAGATCGCGCCCCAAACCCGCTCCCTATCGAGAAAAGGGGCGCGCCAGGACGCTCAAGACGCTGAGGGCAGCGAGGACGATGCGCTCGGCAGTTGCGCAAACTCTTCTGGCGCATAAGCCGTGATCGCCAGAGCGTGGATGCCACGCTGCATTACGTCGGCCAGCGCATCATACACCAGGCGGTGCCGCGCCACGCGGGGCTTGCCGGCGAACGCCGACGCCACGATCGTCACCGCGTAATGGCCGCCCGCGGCCGCACCGGCATGTCCTGCGTGCAGTGCGCTGTCGTCGCGCACCGCAAGAGAAACGGGCGAGAGCGCTGCCGCGAGGCGCGCTTCGATGAACGCGATGCGCTCGGCCGGCGAGGCGCTCACGAACGCGGCGGCTGAAAGCTCGCTCATCGCTCACTCCTCCTTCAGATATTTCGCGAGCCAGAGGCTTTGCGCGACCACGAACACGAACATGGCGCCCGTCGTGCCGAACAGCTTGAAGTTCACCCACTGCGCTTCGGTGAAGTTGCCGACCACATACAGGTTTGCGATGCCGAGCGCGGCGAAGAAAAGCGCCCAGGCGATGTTCAGCTTGTCCCAGACACTCGAGGGCAGCGTGAGCTGCTTGCTCATCATCTTTTCGATGAGATTCTTGCCAAACGCGTAGCGCGCGCACACGAGCCCGGCAGCGAAAAGCCAGTAAAGCGCCGTCGGCTTCCATTGGATGAATTTCTGGTTGTGCAGCACGAGCGTCGCACCGCCGAAGACCACGATCACGCCGAGACTCACCCACAGCATCGCATCGACCTTGCGATGGCGGAACGCGACCCAGGCGACCTGCATGAGCGTCGCGGCAATGGCGACCGCCGTGGCCGTAAAGATGCCCCATAGCTTGAACGCCACAAAAAACAGGATGATCGGGAATAGATCGAACAGAAATTTCATGAATGGCCGATAAGGACGGAAAGCGTCGGGAAGGGCAATCAACAACCAAGCGCCCCGGGCCGGCCGCTCCCGGAGTAACGGGCGCGCCCGGGCCGAGCAAGACGCGAAGCGGAACACCCGCCCACGAAGGCGGGCTTACCGCATCGCTTCACTTGGGCTCGAATTGTAGCGCAGCGGAGTTAATGCAGTAGCGCAGGCCCGTCGGAGCGGGGCCGTCCTCGAAGACGTGGCCCAGATGGGCGCCGCACTGCTTGCAGCGGACTTCGATGCGCAGCATGCCGTGCGAGCGGTCGGTGCGCTCCTCGATCACTTCGCCGTTGATCGGCTTGAAATAGCTGGGCCATCCGCAGCCGGCGTCGAATTTCGTCGACGACTCGAAAAGCGGCGTGCCGCAGCAGACGCAGTCGTAGATTCCGCCCTCCCAATGGTCCCAATAGCGGCCGGAAAATGGGCGTTCGGTCGCCGCGTGGCGCGTCACCTCGTACTCCATTTCCGAAAGCTCGCTGCGCCACGCTTCATCGCTCTTCTGGACCTCGTACGGCTCGTTGGGGGTGTCGCTGGTTTGTTGCGGATCGGTAGGTTGATTCATCGACTTGTCTCCGTTAAACGGCGCGAGCAAGATGGCCCGCGCCCAATTTCTTGCGCCGGCGGCCGCGAAGGGCGCGCGAGCGCATGGGTACATACGGATGCTTATACGCATGACGCCATGCGTCTGGATGCCTTGCCCCAGGGTCAGGATGAGCAGCTGACCTCGAGCGAGCCGGCCCACGCGGGCGGCAGCGCTGCATAGGCTTCGTATTCGGGTTGCGCGTCGAACGGCCGGCGCAGCACGGCCGCAAGCCGCTCGACCTCAGAGAAATCCTTGTCCTTGGCTCGCTGGATCGCCGTCTCGGCGAGATGGTTGCGCAGCACGTACTTCGGGTTCACGCGGTTCATCGCCTCGCGCCGCGCCACGTCGTCGCGTGCTTCTGTGGCAAGGCGCGCGCGGTAATCGGCGGCCCAGCGGTCGAAGGCTTCGCGGTCGATGAACATATCGCGTGCGCTCGTGTCGCCGCTTGCGTCGTGCTTCGACATCTGCGCAAGGCGGCGAAACGTCAGCGTGTAATCGGCACGGTTGACATGCATGATCTCGAGCAGGCGATTGGCGAGCGCATCGTCGCCCGCTCGTGCCTCCTCCAACCCGAGCTTGTCGCGCAAGCGCCGCTCGAGCGCTGGCGCAAAGGTTGTCTTGAAGCGCTCGAGCACCTGCTGTGCATCGGCGACCGCCCGTTCGCCGCGCACGGCTTCGTCGTAGCGTTCGCCAATAAGTGGCAAAAGCCCCTGCGCGAGGCAAAAGCAGTTCCAGTGGGCGATCTGCGGCTGCATCCGGTACGCGTAACGGCCCTGGGTGTCCGAGTGATTGCAGATGTGGTTCGCGTCGAAGCCGTCGAGAAAGCCGAACGGGCCGTAATCGATCGTCACGCCCAGGATCGACATGTTGTCGGTGTTCATCACCCCATGGCAAAAGCCGACCGCTTGCCACTGCGCCACGAGCTCTGCCGTTCGCTCGACGGCCGCGCCCAAGAGCGCAAGATACGGATCGTCGGCCTCGCGGCAGTGCGGATAGAAGCGCTCGATCACGTGGTCGGCCAGCGCGCGCAGCTCGTCAGTGCGATCGCCGGCGTAAAAATGCTCGAAGTGGCCGAAGCGCACGAAGCTCGGCGCGACGCGGGTCACGACGGCCGCCGTTTCGATTTCCTCGCGGCGCACGGGCTGATCGGAGCCGATCACGCAAAGGGCACGCGTCGTCGGAATGCCGAGATGGTGCATCGCCTCCGAGCACAGGAACTCGCGAATCGACGAGCGCAGCACCGCGCGGCCATCGCCCATGCGCGAGTACGGCGTACGTCCGCTCCCTTTTAGCTGCAGCTCGAAGCGTGCGTCGTCGTGTTCGATCTCGCCGATTGAAAGCGCGCGGCCGTCGCCGAGCTGGCCGGCCCAGACGCCGAACTGGTGGCCCGAGTAGACAGACGCGTACGGCAACGCCTGCGCGGGCCAGCCCGGTGTGGTGTTGCCGCTGAAAAATTCGGCGAAGCCGGGCTCGGACACGATCGAGGGATCGAGCCCAAGCATCGCCGCGGCATCGGCGGAAAAGCCCACGACATAGGGAGCGGGAAGCGGCGCGGCGGGCAGGCGGGTGTGAAACGCGCTGCCGAGTCGGACGAACGAGCCATCGCGCTCGGCGCCAAGCGCTTGCGCGACCGACGTCATTCGAGCGGATGGCTCGGCAATACTCGGGGAAAACGACATATTGAGTGCCTCATCGGTTACCCGATATTGTAAGGCGCCGCCGCGTTGATCGCCTGCCGCGCCGCGTTCAGCGGGCGAGCCCGCCGTCCGACCCTCGCGAGGAGATCGCCATGCATAAGCCGTTGCTGGGCCAGATGATGGATGTACCGCTCAACGTATCGGCGCTGCTCGCGCATGCGGCCCGCTACGCGGGCGACACCGAGATCGTGTCGCGACGGATAGAAGGCGACATTCACCGCTACACGTACCGCGACTGCGAAAAGCGCGCGAAGCAGCTCGCGCAGGCGCTCATGCGTCTCGGCATCGAGCCGGGCGAGCGCGTCGCCACGCTTGCCTGGAACGGCTACCGGCATCTCGAGGCGTACTACGGCATCACCGGCTTCGGCGCCGTCTGCCACACAATCAATCCACGCCTCTTTCCCGAACAAATCACGTTCATCATCAATCACGCCGAAGACCGCTACGTGCTGTTCGACACGACGTTCGCGCCGCTCGTCGCGACACTCGCGCCACGCTGCCCGAGCGTGAAGGGCTGGATCGCGCTCGCGGACGAAGCCCGTCTGCCGTCGATCGAGACGTCCGTGCCCGTGCCCGTGCTCAGCTACGAGACGCTCGTGAGCGCTCAAGATGGCGAGCTGGAATGGCCCGCGCTCGACGAGCGCCTGGCGTCGTACCTCTGCTACACCTCGGGCACGACCGGCCATCCGAAAGGCGCCCTTTACTCGCACCGCTCGGTCGTGCTTCACGCGTACGGGGCCGCCTTGCCCGATGCGATGGGTTTTAGCGCACACGATTCCGTGCTGCCCGTCGTCCCGATGTTCCATGTCAACGCCTGGGGCATTCCGCATGCGGTGCCATTGACGGGCGCAAAGCTCGTCTTTCCCGGCAAGGATCTCGACGGCAAGTCGCTGTTCGAGCTGATGGAGACCGAGCGCGTCACGTTTTCCGCGGGCGTGCCGACGGTATGGATGGGGCTTCTCGCCTACGTCAAGGAAATCGGCGCACGCTTTTCGTCGCTCGAGCGCACGGTGATCGGCGGCTCGTGCCTTCCGCCGTCGATGCTGCGCACGTTCGAGGACGAGTACGGCGTGCGCACGATTCACGCCTGGGGCATGACGGAGATGTCGCCGCTTGGCACGCTCGCCCGCCTGAATTGGGAGCAGTCGCAGCGTCCGCTCGAGGAACGCCGGCGCCTGCTCGAAAAGCAGGGAACCGTGATTTGCGGCGTCGACATGAAGATCGTCGGACCCGACGGGCAAGCGTTGCCGCGCGACGGCGTCGCGTTCGGCGATCTTCATGTGCGAGGCCCGTGGGTGATCGATCGATATTTCGCGAGCGACGAATCACCGCTCATCGACGGCTGGTTCCCGACCGGCGACGTGGCGACGATCGACCCCGACGGGTTCCTCCACATCACCGACCGCAGCAAGGATGTCATCAAGTCGGGCGGCGAGTGGATCAGCTCAAGCGACGTCGAGAACGTGGCGGTGGCGCACCCGGAGGTCGCCGAAGCGGCCTGCATTGCCTGCCCGCACCCGAGATGGTGCGAGCGGCCGCTGCTTGTCGTCGTCAAGCGGCCGGGCTCGCGCCTCACGCGCGAGGCGCTCCTGGCGTTTTACGAAGGCAAGATCGCGAAATGGTGGGTTCCCGATGACGTCGTGTTCGTCGAGGAATTGCCCCATACGGCGACGGGCAAGCTGCTGAAAATCAAGCTGCGCGAGATGTTTCGCGCTCACGTGCTGCCGACGGCGCGTGAGGACGCCGCGCACACGTGAGGTCGAGGCCCGGGCGGCGGCCGGCGATCATTCATCTTAAAAAGTGCACGATCGTGCGCTTCTGTGTATTCTAGCCTCCATCGATAAGATTAAGCGGCCGCATCGCGCCGCGAACGACATGGAGGCACACCAATGGCAGTGGGCTATGCGGTTCGCGACGGCGTGGCCGTCGTCACGTTGAGCAATCCTCCCGTCAACAGCCTGGACGCGGCGACGCGCCGCGGCATCGTCGAGGCGCTGGATCGCGCCGCTCATGACGAAGCCGTCGTCGCGATCGTGCTTACGGGCGCGGGCGGTGTCTTTTCCGGCGGCGCCGACATCGCCGAATTCAACACGCCCAAGTTCGCGGCCGAGCCGACGCTTCGCACCGTCATCGACGCCGTGGAAGCGAGCGCGAAGCCTGTGGTCGCGGCGCTTGGCGGCTTGACGATGGGCGGCGGGCTCGAGCTCGCGCTCGGCGCGCACTATCGCGTTGCTGTGCCCGGCGCGCGCCTGGCGCTGCCCGAGGTGAAGCTCGGCCTCGTGCCGGGTGCGGGCGGCACGCAGCGGCTGCCGCGCGCCGTCGGCCTCGAGACGGCCGTAAACATGATTGTCTCGGGCGCGACGATGCTCGCTCAAGCGCTGGCTCATTCCGGGCTGGCCGGCTCCGCACTCATCGATGAGCTTGCCGAGGGCGATGTGATCGATGCGGCATGCGCGTTCGCGCGAAATGCCGTGAGCCGCGGCGCGGCGAGCCCCCATCCGCGCTTGCGCGAGCGCGCGATCGAGCATGAGAACGCCGCGGGCTTTTTGCAGTTCGCGCGCAATACCGTCGCGGCCGCCTCGCGGAATCTGCCGGCGCCGGGCAAGTGCATCGATGCGATCGAATATGGCGCGCTGCAAGGCTTCGACGCCGGGCTTGCCTTCGAACTTGAATGCTTTCTTGCGCTCGAGCAGACACCGCAAAGCCGCGCGCTGCGCCACGCGTTTTTCGCCGAGCGCGCGGCGAGCAAGATCCCCGATGTGCCCGCCGACACACCCGTGCGCGAGATTCGCCGAGTCGCGGTGATCGGCGCGGGCACGATGGGCGGCGGCATCGCGATGAATTTCGTCAACGCCGGCGTGCCGGTGACGCTCGTGGAGACGGGCCGCGACGCCCTCGATCGCGGGCTCGCCACGATCGGCCGCAACTACGACTTGAGCGTAAGCAAGGGAAAGCTGACGCAGGCGGCGCGCGATGCGCGCATGGCGCTCATTGCACCGACGCTCTCTTATGAATCGATTGCCGACGCCGATCTCGTCATCGAGGCGGTATTCGAAGAGTTGGACGTGAAGGAAGCGGTGTTTCGCCGCATCGACGAGATCGCGAAGCCTGGCGCGATCCTCGCTTCGAACACCTCGACGCTCGACCTCGATCGCATCGCCGCCTTCACGAAGCGGCCCGGCGACGTCATCGGCATGCACTTCTTCAGCCCGGCCAACGTGATGAAACTGCTCGAGGTCGTGCGTGGAGAGCACACGTCGAAGGATGTGCTCGCGACTGTCATGCGCGTTGCGAAGACGATCGGCAAGACAGCCGTCGTGTCTGGCGTATGCGACGGATTCATCGGCAACCGCATGCTCGAGCAGTATTTCTGCCAGGCGCTTTTCATGCTCGAGGAGGGGGCGCTGCCCGGCCAGATCGACCGCGCGATCGAGCGCTTCGGCTTCGCGATGGGGCCGTTCCGAATGATGGATCTCGCGGGCAACGACATCAGCTGGGCCATCCGAAAGCGCCGCTATCGCGAGCAGCCGGAGTTGCACTACCCGCGCGTGGCCGACCGGCTTTGCGAGGCCGGGCGCTTTGGCCAGAAGACGGGCGCGGGCTGGTACGACTATCGGCCCGGGGAGCGCGAGGCGCATGCGTCGCGCGACGTCGAAGCGATGATCGTCGCTTACTCGGAGGAGATTGGTTGCACGCGGCGCGCGATCGGCGACGAGGAAATCGTCGAACGGCTCGTGTATGCGCTCATCAACGAAGGCGCGAAAATTCTCGCGGAAGGCATTGCGTCGAAGGCGTCCGATATCGACGTCGCCTATCTGAACGGCTATGGCTTTCCGGCGTGGCGCGGCGGCCCGATGCTGTACGCGGACACCGTCGGGCTTTACAACGTCGAGCGGGCGATCAAGCGCTATGCCTCGCAGGCGAACGGCGACGCGTGGGCGTGCGCGCCGCTCATCGCCGAGCTGGCGAAGAGCGGGCGGGGCTTTAACGACTGACTGGGCGCTAAGGCGGCGCGAAGGGGGCGCGATGAAAGGAACGCACGAAGTTTTGCTCGTTATCGATGTGCAGAACGATTTTCTGCCGGGTGGTGCGCTCGCCGTTCCAAAAGGCGACGAAGTGGTGCCGGTCGTGAATCGGCTTGCCGCGGGCTTCGAGCACGTGGTGCTTTCGCAGGACTGGCATCCGCGCGAGCACATCTCGTTCGCGGCCAATCACGGCGAGAATCGCAAGCCGTTCGAGACGATCTCGCTGCCATATGGCGAACAGGTGCTCTGGCCGGTGCACTGCGTGCAAGACACGCCGGGAGCAGAGCTCGCCCCGGGCCTGGCGGTTGCGCATGCGCGGCTCGTGATCCGCAAGGGATATCGGCGCGACATCGACAGTTACTCGGCGTTTGTCGAAGCCGATCGAATCGCGCGCACAGGGCTTGCCGGCTATCTGCGCGAGCAGGGTGTCACGCGTGTCTGGTGCTGCGGCCTCGCGACCGACTATTGCGTGGCCTGGAGCGCGCTCGATGCGCGCGCGGCGGGCTTTGAGGCGGTGGTCATCGAGGATGCCTGCCGCGCGATCGATCTCGACGGTTCGCTTGCGCGCGCTTGGGAGAAGCTGCATGCGGCGGGCGTCGTGCGCATGCAGGCGCAAGAAGCATTGGCGTAGCGGCGCGTGCCGGTGCAGCGCTTTAAGGCTCGGCTTTGGCGGGAGGCCGAGTGGCTTGCGCTGATTCAATCGACCCAGAAAGAGAGGAACGACCGATGTCTGCAAAACGAAATGACCCGGCACATGCGCACAGAACCGTGGCTTCTCGAGCACGCCCCCGCGGTGTACTGGCCGATGCTGCGCACGGCTGAAACGGTCGCACGGCGTTACGGCATTTCGAAGGAACGGCAGGACGAATACGGTGTGGCGTCGCAGCGGCGTGCCGCGGCGGCGCGCGAGGCAGGGCGGTTCAACGATGAGATCGCGCCCCTCACCGTGGGTAGGAGTTCGCTCGCGCAGATCACGTCACGCTCCTACCCACAGGGCAAGCTCTCACGATTCAGCTCAAGGCGAATCTGGCCTGCTAATTGCCAGCCGTGTGCCCGGCGTGGTCGTCAGCCATATCATTTCCACGCCTCTCGACCATAACCATGAAACCATCTCGTTGTGCAGACGTCGCCCGTAACCTTGGCCCTCCACGTCCGGATGCACAAAGAGCGCCCAGATACTGGCGTTGACGGCGTCGGCGATACCAAAGGCCAGAATTTGACTGTCCGCCTCGATGACCCAACCTCGCCCGGTATCTTCAATCGCGTGTCGCACGTCTTCTTCCGGGATCACGATTCCTGGCGCCAGCCTGTTTTCCCGAACTGCGAAGCGCACCTGAAACATCTGGGGAATATCATTAACTGTAGCCAGTCTGATCAGTGCCAATTCATTCTCCTTGATGGGCGTACAGCCGGTAGCGAATGAAATGTTTTCCGCCCAGCTCGGTTTCGCCGTCTTCAATGAACCCGAGACGCTGCATGCTTTTTCCCTGACGTCTCGTGGCGGGCAGCAGTGCTGTTATCGACTCGAGTTTCATCTCGGAGAACGCCACGTTAATAATTTGTCGATAAATCATGTGCCCCAGTCCCCGATACGCCGGAAGGAGCACTAACGCCAAGTCGGCGTCACCGGATTCATGCTGCATTCCGCCCCATCCAGCGAACTTCCCGTCGACGATGAAGGCCCATGGGCCGTGTCCATGACGCAATCACTGACCCAGGCGAGACACTTCCGTTCGTCAAAGGTGTCTTCAGCAAGCGGTATGTGGCGTAAGACCAAGGGATTCTGGACGAGAGCGAGGAGGTCGTCGACGTCTACATCTGCCAAGCGTTCGAACTCAAACTGCATCTAATGTCCTTAAACAGCGGGTTGTGAGGCGCCACTGTCATCAGCTGTAATCCGCGATCTTCAGCACGAACGGGTCGTGCTCGCGGGAAAGTCGGACTGCTCGCAAAACGGGGACTTTGTCGGTCCACCAGCAAGTCCAATTGCTGGTCGGTCCAACGTCGCGCCGCTTTCATTGTTTCGTTCAGGTAAGAGATCAGGTGGAATAGAGCCCCCCACCGATCAGAAGTCGCCCGGGAAATTGGTGCGCAGCAGACTCAGCATCTCGCATTTAATGCTATAAACTCACGTCAGGCAGAGGTTGATCCTGGAAATTCGGACGCAAGGATAAGTGGTTCGAATTGTACATGCGCACGGTGCGGGAAGCCTTTA
>DASZGN010000133.1:0-15693 GCA_035938775.1 Trinickia sp. | reverse complement strand
CGAATTCCTGCGCGAGTACTCGGCCGGCCGCACGCCGAACCCGGACGTGCTGTGCAACGCCGAGATCAAGTTCAAGGCGTTTCTCGACCACGCGATGTTGCTTGGCGCCGACACGATCGCCACGGGCCACTACGCGCGCGTGCGCGAAGTGGATGGGCGCTTCGAGCTTTTGAAGGCGAAGGATCACACGAAGGATCAGTCGTATTTCCTGCATCGGCTCAACCAGGCGCAGCTCTCGAAGACGCGCTTTCCGCTCGGCGAGATTCCAAAGACGCAGGTGCGCGCGATTGCCGAGCAAATCGGCTTGCCGAACGCGAAGAAGAAGGATTCGACGGGCATTTGCTTCATCGGCGAGCGGCCGTTTCGAGACTTTCTGAACCGTTACTTGCCGACGCGGCCCGGCCCGATGAAAACGCCCGATGGCACGGTCGTCGGCGAGCATATCGGGCTCGCGTTCTACACGTTCGGGCAGCGCAAGGGCATCGGCCTCGGCGGCAGCAAGACGGGCAGCGGCGAGCCATGGTTCGTCGCGGGCAAGGACATGGCGACGAACACGCTCTACGTCGTGCAGGGCCACGATCACCCGTGGCTGCTGTCGAGCACGCTCATTGCCGGCAACACGAGTTGGGTCGCGGGCGTGGCTCCCGAGCCGGGCACGCGCTGCGGCGCGAAATCACGCTATCGGCAGGCCGATGCGGCGTGCGCGTTCGGCATCGCCGATCATGCATCGGCGGCAGGCGAGCGCTTCACGCTCAGGTTCGATTCGCCGCAATGGGCCGTGACGCCGGGCCAATCGGCCGTGCTCTATGACGGCGATGTCTGCTTGGGCGGCGGCATCATCGAACAAGCCGCGACGGGCCAATTTGACGTAGGCGCGCAAGACGCGGCGGCGACGCTCGTCCAAACGGACTAACCTGGGCCGCTAACGACGACGGCGGCAGTGTGCGCTTGAAGCGCTACTCAATGCCTTTCCGGCCGGAGATTCGCCCGTTTTTCGTCGAATGACAACGCCGACGAGAGGCTCGTTGTCGCGCGCCCACGCGCGTGGCGCCTCATCAGCTACTCGCCGGTTGGCGTCAGTTGCCGTCAGTCGGGACGGTGTCGATGAACGACTGGCGTTGCGACAGCTTCTCGAAGTGCTTGTCGAGGTTCGGGTACTGCTCGCGCCAGTCGAGCGCCGGCGCGCGGAAGTCGAGATCGCCGAGCGCGCAGCCGAGCGTGATATCGGCGATCGAATAGTGATTGTTCGCGCACCAGGGTTTGCCGGCGAGCGCACGCGACATCGCGCCAAGCCCCTCTTCGATCTTGCGCTGCTGTCGCGCGACCCATGCTTCGCTTCTGTGCGGCTCGTCGCGCATGGATTCGGCGCGGATCAGCTCGGCCGCCTCGAGCATGCCGTCGGCGAGCGCCTCCCAGCAGCGCACTTCGATGCGCTCGCGGCCCGACTGGGGGATCAATTTGCCGACGGGCGACAGGGTATCGACGTATTCGCAGATCACGCGCGAATCGAAAAGCGCCTCCCCGTCTTCCATGACGAGACACGGCACTTTGCCGAGCGGATTGTAAGTATGAATGGCCGAATCGGGCGACCAAACGTCCTCGAGCATGAAGTGATAGTCGATCTTCTTTTCGGCGAGCACGATCCGCGCCTTGCGCACGAAGGGGCTCGCGAGCGAACCGATTAATCTCAGCATCTGTCTTTCTCTCAAGAAAACGCCGGGCCGCCCAAGGCTTTGTGCCTCGCGCTTCGGAAACCCCTGAACGATCGGGGCAGCCTGGCGCGCAGCGTCAGGTGGGGCCCTTGAGTGGCGAGCACGAGTATAGCGTCGCCGACGATCATAACGGCGTGCGAGCGCGCAAGGAAATCGGCGCCATGGCCAAGTGCCGCGCCTGTAGGCGCGACGCAACAGTTCGCCATGCTCGTCGTGCTGCCGAGCGCAACGTCGATTGAGCGCTACAATCGCACGGATGAACCAGCCGACCGAATCCCCTATCGCCACCTCCGTTTATCGCGCGCGCCGCGAGCGCGTGCTCGCCGCGTTGCGCGCGGCGGGCGGCGGCGTCGCCATCGTGCCGACCGCACGCGAAGCGCTGCGCAATCGCGATACCGACTACCCGTATCGCCACGACAGCTATTTCTACTACCTGAGCGGTTTCACCGAACCGCAGGCGCTGATCGTGCTCGATGCCGACGCCCCATCGGGCGAGCCGGCCTCGCTGCTCTTTTGCCGGCCGAAAAATGCCGAACGGGAGATATGGGAAGGGTTCCATTTCGGCCCGGAAGCGGCGCGCGACGCGTTCGGCTTCGATGCCGCGTTCTCGATCGACGATATCGACAACGAGCTGCCGCGCCTTCTCGCCGATGCGCCGGCCGTCCATTACGCATTCGGTCAGTCGGCCGATCTGGACGCGCAGGTGCGCCGCTGGCTCGACGCCGTGCGCGCGCAAAGCCGCAGCGGGGTCGCGGCGCCGACGTCGCTGGTGGACCTCACACCGATGCTCGACGAGATGCGCCTGCTCAAAGACGAGCACGAAATCGCGCTGATGCGCGGCGCCGCGCAAATCTCGGCTGAAGCGCACCGCCGCGCCATGAAGGCGTGCCGCCCCGGCATGCGCGAGTACGAGCTCGAAGCCGAGCTCATCTACACGTTCCGGCGCCACGGCGCGCAAGCGCCGGCCTACGGCTCGATCGTCGCGGCGGGCGCGAACGCGTGCGTGCTGCACTATCCGGCCGGCAACGCGAAGCTGCGTGACGGCGATCTCGTGCTGATCGACGCCGCTTGCGAGCTCGACGGCTACGCCTCCGACATCACGCGCACATTTCCGGCCAGCGGCCGCTTCTCCCCGGCGCAGCGCGAGCTGTACGACATCGTGCTCGCTGCGCAGCAGGCGGCGATCGACGCGACGCGCGCCGGCGCTGGCTTCGATGCCCCGCATCAAGCCGCCGTGCGCGTGCTCGCGCAGGGGCTGCTCGATACGGGCATCATCGCGCGCGAACGCTTCTCGTCGGTGGACGACGTCATCGCCGAGCGCGCCTACAGCCGCTTTTACATGCATCGCACCGGCCACTGGATCGGCATGGACGTGCACGATTGCGGCGACTATCGCGAGCGCCACGCGCCGCTCGATGCGACAGGCGCGCTGCCCTGGCGCACGCTGCGCGCGTCGATGGCGCTCACGATCGAGCCGGGCCTTTACATCCGCGCGGCCGAAGACGTCCCCGAGCGCTACTGGGACATCGGCATTCGCATCGAAGACGACGCCGTCGTCACGGAACACGGCTGCGAGCTGATCACGCGCGATGTGCCCGTCGAAGCCGATGAAATCGAGGCGCTGATGCGCGAGACGCAAGGGGCTGTGGCCCGTGGCTGACCGATGAGCGATGCCAATCATTCTTCCGGCGCTTCGAACGCCCCCGTTCGTGCCGGCGCTTCGAACGCTTCGGGCACCTCGGGCACCTCGGGCGCGCCTGACGCGCCTGGCGCACCGTTCGATTTCGACGTAACGATCGTGGGTGCCGGGCCGGTCGGCCTGGCGCTTGCGGCATGGCTCGCGCGACGCAGTGCGAGCGCGGCGCTCTCGGTCGCGCTTATCGACGCGCGGGACCCCGAGGCGGCAGCGGGCGATCCGCGCGCCATCGCCGTCTCCGAAGGCAGCCGCATGCTGCTCGAGCCGCTCTCGGCTTGGCCTCACGACGTCAACGCAATCGAGCGCATCCACGTCTCGCAGCGCGGCCATTTCGGTCGCACGCTGATCGAGCGCGACGAGCATGGCCTGCCGGCGCTCGGCTATGTCGCGCGCTATGGATCGATCGTGCATGCGATCGCGGCCGCCGTACGCCGCACGCACACGCATTGGTTCACGTCGACATTGGCGCTGCCCCCCATCGCCGAGCATGGCGGCGAGGGCGTCGCACTGCCCATCGAAAGCGCCCATGTGCGACGCACCCTGCGCACGCGCATTCTGGTCAATGCCGAAGGTGGGCTCTACGGCGATACCCGCACGCCCCGGCGCTCCGGCGCTGAAAGCGCAAAAACCGGCTCCCACCACGAAAGCGGCCGCCACGACGGACGCGGCGAAAGCGGCAAAACCGCCGAAAGCGCAGAGCGCCGCAACGTCGCGGGCAGCGGCGGCAACCGAGCCGGCGCCCACGATGCCACCGCCAACGCGCTCGCACGCCGCCATACGCGCGATTACGGCCAGACGGCGCTCGTCGGCACCGTCAGCGTATCGGCGCCGCAGCCGCATGTGGCATGGGAGCGCTTCACGCACGAAGGGCCGATCGCCTTGCTGCCGATGGGCGGCGTACGCCATGCCGACTACGCGCTCGTCTGGTGCATGGCGCCCGAGGAGGCCGCCCGGCGGGCGCAGTTGCCCGACGCGGCGCTGCTTGCCGAGCTCGGCGTCGCGTTCGGCGAGCGCATGGGCCGCTTCGAATCGATCAAGGGACGCGCCACCTTCCCGCTGGGGCTCACGGCGGCGCAAATGCTGGTCGACGATCGCATCGCGGCCATCGGCAACGCCGCGCAAACGCTGCACCCGGTGGCGGGCCAGGGGCTCAACCTGGGACTACGCGATGCGCACGCGCTCGCCGACGCGCTCGCGCAGCACGGCGCGACACCGCAGGCCCTCGCCGCGTTCGGCAGGCGACGCGCGCTCGACAGGCGGCTGACGATCGGCGCCACCGATGCGCTCGCGCGCCTTTTCACCGTCGAGTTCGGGCCGCTCGCCCCGCTGCGCAGCCTCGCGTTGATGGCGCTCGAATGCGTGCCGCCGGCCAAGGCCGCGCTCGCGCGCCAGATGATGTTTGGACAGCGCCGCTGAAAACCGCGGGCGCAACGATCGCGTTCGCACAGCGCCGTTGAACGCTACGAGCGCACCGATCGCCTTCGCACAGCGCCGCTGAACGCCACGAGCGCACCGATCGCCTTCGCGCAGCGCCGCTGAACGCCACGAGCGCACCGATCGCCTTCGCACATCGCCGCTGAACGCCACGAGCGCACCGATCGCGGCGCGACAAGGGGACGGGTCGAAGGCGCTCACACCGGCCAACGCGCTTGGGCCGTCCGTTAACGGTAAAATGCGCGTTTCCCTTGTCGCTTTCCGCGCCCGCTGCGCCGCTGCCAGCGCGGGCCGGCCGCCCCATCATGCCAACGCTCGGCCCTCACACACTGCGCAATAACCTGTTCGTCGCCCCGATGGCGGGCGTCACGGACCGGCCGTTTCGCCAGCTTTGCAAGCGGCTCGGGGCCGGCTATGCGGTGTCGGAGATGGTTGCGTCGAACGCCCAGCTCTGGAAGAGCGAGAAGACGATGCGCCGCGCGAACCATGCGGGCGAAGTCGAGCCGATCGCGGTGCAGATTGCGGGCGCCGATCCGGCCATGATGGCCGAGGCCGCGCGCTACAACGTGGCGAACGGCGCGCAGATCATCGACATCAACATGGGCTGCCCCGCCAAGAAAGTCTGCAACGTCGCGGCCGGCTCGGCGCTGCTGCAAAACGAGCCGCTCGTCGCGCGCATCGTTCATGCGGTGGTCGATGCCGTCGGCGTGGGGCCCGACGCCGTGCCCGTCACGCTGAAGATCCGCACGGGCTGGGACCGCGAGCACAAGAACGCGCTCACCGTCGCGCGCATCGCCGAGGACGCCGGCATTTCGATGCTCACCGTCCACGGCCGCACGCGTGCGGACCTGTATCACGGCGAAGCCGAATACGAAACGATCGCGGCGGTGAAAGCCGCGGTGCGCATTCCCGTCGTCGCGAACGGCGACGTCGACACGCCGCAAAAGGCGCGTGACGTGCTGGCGGCTACCGGCGCGGACGCCATCATGATCGGCCGCGCGGCGCAGGGGCGTCCGTGGCTGTTCCGCGAAATCGAGCATTTCCTGGCGACGGGCGAGCTACTGCCGCCGCCGCGCATTGCCGAAATCCGGCAGGTGATGAACGAGCATCTCGAGGACCACTACGCGTTTTACGGAGAGTTCACGGGCGTTCGGACGGCGCGCAAGCACATCGGCTGGTACACTCGCGGCCTTTCGGGCGCCAACGCGTTCCGGCACCGGATGAACACGCTCGACACCACACGCGACCAATTGCTTGCCGTCAATCAGTTCTTCGACGCGCAGCAGGCACTATCCGAGCGCCTCGTCTATGTGGACGACGACGCGGACGGCAGCGGCGGGCGAAACCGTAACGAACCCTTAGCAGCATGAGCAAGCACAATATCGAACAATGCGTCCGCGACAGCCTGGGCATGTACTTCCAGGATCTCGACGGCGCCAATCCGCACGACGTCTACGATATGGTCATGTCGTGCGTCGAGAAACCGATGCTCGAGGTGGTGCTCGAGCAGGCAGGCGGCAACCAGTCGCTTGCCGCCGAATATCTCGGCATCAACCGCAATACGTTGCGCAAGAAGCTGCAGCAGCACGGCCTGCTGTAAGCGCGGCCCCTCGTCCCTTCTCCGGCACTCGTTTTCATCATGATCAAGCAAGCGCTTATTTCCGTCTCCGACAAGTCCGGCATCGTCGAATTCGCCCAATCGCTCGCCGAGCTTGGCGTCAAGATCCTTTCGACGGGCGGCACGGCGAAACTGCTCGCCGAGGCGGGCCTCGCCGTCACCGAAGTCGCCGACTACACCGGCTTTCCGGAAATGCTCGACGGCCGCGTGAAGACGCTGCATCCGAAGGTGCACGGCGGCATCCTCGCGCGGCGTGATCTGCCCGAGCACATGGCCGCGCTCGAAAAGCACGGCATTCCCACGATCGACCTGCTCGTCGTGAACCTGTATCCGTTCGTCGCGACGGTGGCCAAGGAAGAGTGCACGCTCGAGGACGCCATCGAGAACATCGATATCGGCGGCCCCACGATGCTGCGTTCGGCGGCGAAGAACCATCGCGACGTGACCGTCGTGGTCGATCCCGCCGATTACGCGGCCGTGCTCGACGAAATGCGTGCGAACGACAAGACGGTGAGCTACAAGACGAACTTCCGCCTCGCGACGAAGGTCTTCGCGCACACGGCGCAGTACGACGGCGCGATCACGAATTATCTGACGAGCCTCACCGAAGCGCTGCAGCACCGCTCGCGCAACACTTATCCGGCCACGCTCAACCTGGCATTCGACAAGGTCCAGGACTTGCGCTATGGCGAGAATCCGCATCAAAGCGCGGCGTTCTACCGCGACCTCGCGGTGCCGGCCGGCGCGCTCGCCAACTATCGGCAGCTGCAGGGCAAGGAACTGTCGTACAACAACATCGCCGATGCCGACGCGGCGTGGGAATGCGTGAAGACGTTCGATGCGCCCGCATGCGTGATCATCAAGCACGCGAATCCGTGCGGCGTGGCCGTCGGCGCCGACGCGCTCGAGGCCTACAACAAGGCGTTCCAGACCGATCCCACTTCGGCCTTCGGCGGCATCATCGCCTTCAATCGCGAGGTGGATGAAGCTGCGGCAACCGCGGTCGCGAAGCAGTTCGTCGAGGTGCTGATCGCCCCCTCGTTCACCGATGCCGCGAAAGCGGTGTTCGCCGCGAAGCAGAACGTGCGTCTGCTCGAGATCGCGCTTGGCGCCGAGCACAACCAATTCGACTTCAAGCGCGTGGGAGGCGGGCTGCTGGTTCAGTCGCTCGATGCGAAGAACGTGCATCCGCGCGAGTTGCGCGTCGTGACGAAACGCCACCCGACGCCGCAAGAGATGGATGACCTCCTCTTCGCCTGGCGCGTGGCGAAGTATGTGAAGTCGAACGCGATCGTATTCTGCGGCAAGGGCATGACCCTCGGCGTGGGCGCGGGGCAGATGAGCCGCGTCGATTCCGCGCGCATCGCCAGCATCAAGGCGCAGAACGCAGGGCTGACGCTCGCGGGCTCCGCGGTGGCATCCGATGCGTTCTTCCCGTTCCGCGACGGTCTCGACGTGGTGGTGGCGGCGGGCGCGACCTGCGTGATCCAGCCGGGCGGCTCGGTGCGCGACGACGAAGTGATCGCCGCTGCCGATGAGCACAACATCGCCATGCTCATGACGGGCGTGCGGCATTTCCGGCATTAAGTCTCTGTCGATGAGATGAGCGCCCGCGCAACGCGGGCGCTTTCGCTTTCGGTGACATCGATACTCCCCCTATCGGTCGAACCGATCATTCGCGCGCTGGCGGCGCGCGGCGGACGAGGCGGGAATAATTGGAAAGGGGCGGCCGTGGTATTCAGCAGCATAGTTTTTTTGGGTCTTTTCTTCCCTGCGACGTTTTTCGCGTATTACACGGTTCCAACGAGGTGGCGAAATGCTTTGCTCGCATTGGCGAGCATTATTTTTTACGCCTGGGGCGAACCGCGGTACGTGATCATCATGTTGACGTCGGTCGCGATGAATTTTTGGTTAGCTCGCTTGATTGATCGCATAGAACGCAGGCGAAAACTGATGCTGGGCGCAGCCATTACCATTAACCTGTTGTTGCTTGGCATCTTCAAGTACAGCGGCTTCCTGGTGGACAATATAAACGGTTTATTGTCGTCATTTTCGGTGCCGCCTTTGGTGATCGAACCGATTGCCTTGCCTATCGGAATCTCGTTTTACACCTTTCACGCAATTTCATATCTGGTCGACATTTATCGACGCAACGCCAAACCGAATAGAAGCCTTGTGGACTACAGCCTGTATATCATGCTGTTTCCGCAACTCATCGCAGGGCCCATCATTCGATACAAAGACATTCACACGCAGCTTGCGCAACGCACGGGTACGATCGATGACATCAATGCCGGGATAGTTCGATTCACCATCGGACTTGCGAAAAAAGTGCTTGTCGCGAACCAGCTTGGCCTGATGGCAGACGCAGGTTTTAACGTGCCCGCCACTCAAATTGGACCTGCCGTGGCCTGGCTTAGCCTGGTCTGCTATACCTTGCAGATTTATTTCGATTTCTCCGGTTACTCGGACATGGCAATCGGCCTGGCGCGAATATTCGGCTTTCGTTTCC
Source organism: Trinickia sp. (assembly GCA_035938775.1). GTDB lineage: Bacteria > Pseudomonadota > Gammaproteobacteria > Burkholderiales > Burkholderiaceae > Trinickia. The sequence goes on along the minus strand of DASZGN010000133.1, from coordinate 6,721 downwards.
CGGAGAACTTCAATTATCCATACACTGCCACATCGATTCAGGACTTCTGGAGACGGTGGCACATTTCACTGTCCACCTGGTTTCGCGATTATCTGTATATCCCGCTCGGCGGAAATAGGCGCGGTGAAACGCGAACATTGGTTAATCTTTGGGCGGTGTTCTTGCTGACGGGTCTGTGGCACGGAGCGAGCTGGAATTTCGTCATTTGGGGGGCGATACACGGGTTCTTTCTGATGATGGAGCGAATCGCCCGCAATTCGCGAGGCGAGTCGCAGTTCCGTATTGCAGCCGGGCTCGGACGAGTCTACGCGATGTTTGTCGTGATGCTCGCATGGGTATTCTTCCGAGCCTCTTCGCTGAATCAGGCCGTACAGTTCTTGCAAGCGCTGGCTGGCCACTGGCCCAGGGCGCAATGGACCGTATCGGCGGAGGCGATCTATTCCACTCAAGCGGGGGTACTCATCGTCGCGGCAATGCTTTTGGCCGGTGGCCTTTATGCAAAGCTCGTCACTGTGACGAAAAGGCTTTGGGAAAACCTGGCTGAGCGAGCGCTCGACGGGTGGGTGCGCACTGCGATGGTGGCACCCGCGCTGGTACTCTGCTGCATGTCCCTCGCGCTCGGTCAATACAACCCCTTCATCTACTTTCGCTTTTGAGGTACGCCGACATGGAAGGCAACAGCCTCGACGGTCTGACAGTCCGCCCACTATCGTGGAGCCGTGTGGTGAATCGCCTCATTTTGGCGATCGTCTATTTTTTGCTTTTGTCTCTGCCTGTCCTGTGGTTCGGCAAGCCGAGTTTTGTGCCTGCGCTTCGTGAAAACCGACAGTCCCGGCCGCTTCCGCACTATTCCTTGTTTTGGTTTCAGCAGTTCGGTGACTGGTTCGGCGATCGTTTCGGCATGCGTGACGCGCTCGTGCACTACGGGTCGAAGTTGCAAATGGCCCGTACCGGCACACCCATGAATTTAAACGTGGTGGTTGGCCGCGATGGCTGGTTGTTCTATGACGAGCATTACAAGCCGGGCCACCCTCATTTCGCCGACATGCTAGGTCAACAGCCGCTAACTCAGGGCCAGCTTCGAACGATCGCAAACAACCTCGATCAGGTGCGCGAGCGACTCCATGCTTGTGGAATCCCGTTCTATATCGTTTTAGCGCCAAACAAGGAAACCATTTACCCCGAAAAGCTTTGGGTGCGGCCTCCGCCTGGCACTACGACCAACGCGGACCAGTTGGTACGCTACGTAGCAACAGCGAACCCACTGCTGCAAGTGATCGATCTGCGCGATCCGCTAAAAAAAGCGAAGGCAGCTCAGACCTTCGAACTCTACAAGCGGACAGACAGCCACTGGAACACCCTTGGCGCCTTTATCGGCTATCAGGCCATCACCGACCGCCTGATCCATGACGAAGTCATGGATTCGACCCCGCGAGCGAGATTTGACGCGTATCGCGTTAGCCGACATTCCTTTGACGGTGGGGACATCGCCGTCAACCTTCTATCATTGCCGGGCTACTTCACGGACTACGTTGTTACGTTCGATCCCGTGGTGCCGAAGCATGCGCGGCTCACGACTTTTGCCGGGTGGCCAGCGCAGGGCGCCAACTTCGAATCGACGGAAAATCCTACAGCGACAGGACGGTTACTGCTCTTTCGGGATTCGTTTTCCGGAGAGTTGATGCCCTTTTTTGCTGAAGACTTCAACCGTATGTATTCGGTTTTGAGCCATCGTGTGGACGGGGACGCGGTTCGCAGGGCGCAGCCCCAGGCTGTCATGCTCGAGATCGTCGAGCGCAACATCCGCGTCATGCAAGAGGCACCGATAAATCTTGGGATGGTCTGCCAACCAAGGAGTTAATCCATCGAGTGGCTACCTATCGTCGAGACACACCTGAAGGAAACGCACGGCCAGATTGAACGAATCGACCAGGTTGTCGACAAGTGCGGCATTCGGCTGAAACGCATGAAGTGCGCGGCGATGGAAGGTTTGATCGACGAAGGCGACGAGCTGATCGAGGAGATCGAAAAGGGTCCGGTGCTAAATGCCGGCCTCATCGGTGCCGCACAGAAGGTCGAGCACGACGAGATCGCGTCGTATGGAACGCTGTGCGCGCTCGGCAGGCAACTCGGTTTTGATGAAGCCGTCGAGCTGCTTGGGGAAACGCTCGAAGGGGAAAGGGCATTTCTTTAGTAGTACTAACTAGCTGTCCGACGCAAGCGCCAGATTCATCTTGTTCAACCTGCGGATCCAAGGCCCGGACCGCGATCGAATCCGCCCCTTCACTTGGCCTTATTTTCCCGGTTTCCGAATAGCACCCCTCCAGCCGGCTGGCAGGCTGCCCAGTTCACGGACTGATATCCGACTGGAGCGTGCCAATGAGTTACCGTCTCGTAGCACCGGAACATTTCACCGAGCAGCAGAAACGATTCGTCGAAAATTTCGCAGCGTCGACCTGGGCGCTATCCACCCGGTCGAACGCCATAATGGGCGCCAAGAGCATCGATTCGCGGCACTTCATCGCAACCGATGCCTATGCGCGCATCGTTGGATTGACTCAGGGGGACGAAGTCGCTGGCCGCCTCGATCGCGACATGCCGTGCGAAGCAACGGCCCGCTTTGCGGACAGCTTCGTGCGCGGAGACCAGGAGTTGCTCGGCCGCGGCCGCTGCAACGCGATGAAGTCGACGCTCGACCTGCACGAGTACAGCAACGGGCTCAAGGCGCTGATCTTCGACAAGTTCGTCATGAAGCACCACGCGTCGAAATCGATCCTGGGCGTCGTCTATAGTGCGTATGAAGTCGACATGCGCAATTTCTTCGCCTTGCTTCCCAATTACACGCGTGAGTTCGGACTGGGCTGCAGCATCGAAAGAGCCGACGGCGATTCGATCCTTGCTGACGTGCGACTCACAGCAGTCGAATACGAAATGTGCTTTTTGCTCGCCATGAATTGGAGCGTCGATCAGATTTCCTGCTTCATGAACACGCACCGCGCGGCGGCCGAGCCCGACGTCAACTCCACGCTGCACGACATTGGCGAAAAACTGCGCACGGACAACGCCGCAACGTCGGCGCTAAGGGAAAAGCTGATCGAACTGGGCGTCCATCAAAGGATGCCGAGATCGTTTTTCAACCACATAATCGGCGTCCATACGCTCTAAAAGCTGTAAGCGCCATTTACTTTCAACCCCGCACCAACCCTGAAATGGCAAACATGAACGCCAATGCCTACCTGATCGGCGTGCCCGGCGGCCGCCGCTCACTCGATACGCCCGCGCTGTTGATCGATCTGCCCGCGCTGAAACGCAATATCGCGCGCATGGCCGAGCTTGCCCGAAGCCGCGGCATCGGTTTGCGGCCGCACGTCAAAAGCCACAAGTCGGTCGAGATCGCACGCGTGCAGATCGAGGCGGGCGCGCTGGGCGTTTGCTGCGCGACGCTCGGAGAAGCGGAGGTGATGATCGAGGCAGGCATTCCAGGCGTGCTGATCACCTCGCCGGTCGTAGGCAAGAACAAGCTGCGCCGCCTTGCCGCGCTCGCCGGCAAGGCGGGGCCGAACGGCCTCATGGTCGTCGTCGACAACGCGCAAAACGTGGCGGACTTGGCCCAAGCCGTGGCGGGGCTCGCGTACCCGCTGCAAGTGCTCATCGATTACCACGCGGGCTACCACCGCACCGGTGTGGTCGACGAGCAAGCGGCGCTCGCGCTGGCTCGCGGTATCGCCAGTGAAGATTCGCTGTTCCTGCGCGGCCTGCAGGCGTACGGAGGCCATCTGCAGCATATCGGCGATCGCAAGCAAAGGCAGGACGCCGCGGCGAACCTGCGAAGCAACGTGTCGAAGCTCATCGCGGCGCTCGAAGCGCAAGGCACGCGGCTCGACATCGTCACGGGCGTCGGCACCGGCACGCACGACCTCGACTCGATGGACCACGTCTATACCGAGATGCAGGTGGGCTCCTACGTCTTCATGGATGTCGAATACGCTCAGGCATTGACGGATCCGCAACACCCCCTGTCGTTCGAAACGTCGCTGTTCGTGCAAAGCACGGTGGTGAGCACGAACGCCGAGCAATGGGTGACCGTCGACGCGGGCATCAAAAGCTTCGCGACGGACAGCGTGAAGCCCGTCGTTGCGCGCGGCATCGACGGTTCATCACGCTACGACTTCTACGGCGATGAGCATGGGAAGCTGATCGTCGACGCGACACATCGCCCGGAGCTCGGTGCACGCATCGAATTCATCGCGCCGCACTGCGACCCGACGGTCAATCTTCACAGCTTCTATCACGTCGTGGACGGCGACACGCTCATCGACATCTGGCCGATTCAGGCGCGCGGCCGGCTGTGACAGCTGCTGCAGGCGGGCCGAGGTCTGCGTGCGGCCTGCCGTCTTGCCGAAACGAAGAGTGGCGAAGAGTGGCGAAGACCTCTTGGCGAAGACCTCGTGGCGAAGGTCTCACGCCGATAGGCGGGCCGCGCCGTTCGTTGTAGTATCGCAGGCACTTTTGTGCAGGCACGGCACTTCGCCCCGCCCTTCCTTTATGAGAATCCTCGGCATCGACCCCGGCTTGCGCGTCACCGGCTTTGGCGTCATCGAGCAAACCGGCCAGCGGCTCGCCTACGTGACGAGCGGCGTCATCCGCACCGCCGATGCCGATCTGCCCTCCCGCCTCGGCACCATCTTCGAAGGCATTTCGACGTTGGTCCGCGAGTATTCGCCCGACCAGTCGGCCATCGAAAAAGTCTTCGTCAACGTCAATCCGCAATCGACGCTGCTGCTCGGCCAGGCGCGCGGCGCCGCGATCTGCGGGCTCGTCGCGGGCGGCGTGCCCGTCGCCGAGTACACGGCACTGCAGCTAAAGCAGGCCGTCGTCGGCTACGGCCGCGCAACCAAAGAGCAGATGCAGCAGATGGTCGTGCGCCTGTTGAGCCTTTCCGGCCTGCCCGGCACCGACGCGGCCGATGCGCTCGGCATGGCGATCTGCCACGCGCACGGCGGCAACACGCTCGAAACGCTCGGGGGCATCGCCCCCGCGCTCGCGAAAAAAGGGCTGCGCGTGCGGCGCGGCCGGCTCATCGGCTAGCCACCGGCGCTCGCTCGCGCGAAAGGTCCACGGCGGGCGCTCGCCGCCACGCCGCAAGCAAGGACGCCGTGCGCTACACTCGCGCTTTCCGTCCTCGCTTCCCCGCCATGATCGGTCGCATCGCCGGCATCCTGCTGGAAAAGAACCCGCCTCACCTGCTCGTCGATTGCAACGGCGTCGGCTATGAAGTCGACGTACCGATGAGCACCTTCTACAACCTGCCATCGGCGGGCGAAAAAATCGTGCTGCTCACGCAGCAGATCGTGCGCGAGGACGCGCATCTGCTCTACGGCTTCGGCACGGCCCAGGAACGTTCGACGTTTCGCGAGCTCCTCAAGATCAGCGGTATCGGCGCGCGCATGGCGCTCGCGGTGCTCTCCGGCATGAGCGTGCACGAGCTGTCACAGGCCATCACGTTGCAAGACGCGGCGCGTCTCACGCGTGTGCCCGGCATCGGCAAGAAGACGGCCGAACGGCTGCTGCTCGAGCTGAAGGGCAAGCTCGGCGCCGATATCGGCGCGGCGGCGGGCGCGGTCTCCGCCTCCGATCACGCGACCGACATCCTGAACGCCCTCATCGCCCTTGGCTACTCGGAAAAAGAGGCGCTGGCGGCCATCAAGAACGTGCCGGCCGGCACCGGTGTCTCCGAAGGCATCAAGCTCGCGCTGAAGGCCCTGTCAAAGGCGTAAAGAGGCGGCGCTAAAAGCGGCGAAGGCGCGCGGTACAATGGCGCGCATGATCGAAACCGACAAGCTCACCGCCGAGCGCATCATCTCCGCCACGCCCGCCTCGTCGCACGAGGAGGCGTTCGAGCGCGCATTGCGCCCGCGCCAGCTCGATGAATACGTCGGGCAGGAAAAAGTGCGCGGCCAGCTCGAAATCTTCATCGAGGCCGCCAGACGCCGCGCCGAAGCGCTCGATCACGTGCTGCTCTTCGGGCCGCCGGGCCTCGGCAAGACGACGCTCGCGCACATCATCGCCCGTGAAATGGGCGTCAACTTGCGTCAGACGTCGGGGCCCGTGCTCGAACGCGCGGGCGATCTTGCGGCGCTGCTCACGAACCTCGAAGCGAACGACGTCCTTTTCATCGACGAAATCCATCGGCTGTCGCCCGTCGTCGAGGAAATCCTGTACCCGGCGCTCGAGGACTATCAGATCGACATCATGATCGGCGAAGGCCCCGCGGCGCGCAGCGTCAAGCTCGACCTTCAGCCGTTCACGCTCGTCGGCGCAACGACGCGCGCCGGCATGCTGACCAACCCGCTGCGCGACCGCTTCGGCATCGTCGCGCGGCTCGAGTTCTACGACGCCGCGCAGCTTTCGCGCATCGTGAGCCGCTCGGCGTCGCTGCTTGGCGCACAGATCCATCCGGACGGCGCGCTGGAGATCGCGAAACGCTCGCGCGGCACGCCCCGCATCGCGAACCGCCTCTTGCGGCGCGTGCGCGATTACGCCGAGGTGAAGGCCGACGGCAATATCACCGCTCGCGTCGCCGACGCCGCGCTGAAGATGCTCGATGTCGACCCGGTCGGCTTCGATCTGATGGACCGCAAGCTGCTCGAGGCGATCCTGCACAAGTTCGACGGCGGTCCGGTCGGCGTCGACAATCTCGCCGCAGCCATCGGCGAAGAAC
>DASZGN010000132.1:0-4171 GCA_035938775.1 Trinickia sp. | reverse complement strand
GTCGGCGGCACGGCGTACGGTGGGCATGGCGATACGATCGATGCGCGCGCCGTCTGCCTCTTGCGCGAGACCCTCGCGAAGCACGCGGGCTTGGCCGATTTCGCGCTTGCGATGCAAGGGCTTGGCTCGGGCGCGATATCGCTTGCGGGCACCGAGGAGCAAAAGCGCCGCTATTTGCCGCGCGTCGCGAACGGCACCGCGATTGCAGCCTTCGCGCTCTCGGAGCCCGATGCCGGTTCGGACGTCGCGGCGCTCGCGCTCGCGGCGCGCGAGGACGGCGATGCGTACGTGCTCGACGGCGCGAAGACATGGATCTCGAACGGCGGCATCGCCGACTTCTACGTGGTGTTCGCGCGCACCGGCGAGGCGCCGGGCTCGCGCGGCATCAGCGCATTCATCGTCGATGCCGATACGCCGGGCCTGACGATTGCCGAGCGCATCGATGTGATCGCACCGCATCCGCTTGCGCGCCTGCAATTCGAAGGCGCGCGCGTGCCGAAGCGCCAGAGGCTCGGTGCGCCGGCCGAGGGCTTCAAGATCGCAATGCGCACGCTCGATGTGTTCCGCACGTCGGTTGCGGCCGCGTCGCTTGGCTTCGCGCGGCGCGCACTCGCGGAGGGGCTTGCCCGCGCCGCGTCGCGACGCATGTTCGGGCAAACGCTCGGCGATTTTCAACTGACGCAGGCCAAGCTCGCGCAGATGGCCTTGACGATCGACAGTGCCGCGCTGCTCGTCTATCGCGCGGCGTGGCTGCGGGATCTCGGCAAGAACGTCACGCGCGAAGCGGCCATGGCGAAGTGGCACGCGAGCGAAGGCGCACAGCAAGTCATCGATGCCGCCGTGCAAATGTGGGGTGGGCAAGGCGTGCAAAGCGGCACCGTCGTCGAGCAGCTCTATCGCGAGATTCGCGCATTGCGGATCTACGAAGGCGCGACGGAAGTGCAGCAATTGATCGTGGGCCGCGACCTCTTGAAGGAATACGCTGCGCGGCAGGAGGGCTCGCGATGAATCCGATGAACTCGACAGATCGCATCGTATTCGAGCGCCCCGTGCGGATTCGCTTTTCACATTGTGACCCCGCGGGCATCGTGTTCTTTCCGCAGTATCTGACGCTCACGAATGCACTCGTCGAAGACTGGTTCACCGAAGGGCTTGGCATCGACTACGCGCAGATGATCGGCACACGGCGCGTCGGCTTGCCGATCGTCAAGCTCGAGTGCGATTTTTCGAGACCGAGCCGCATGGGCGAGACGATCACGCTCGCGCTTACGCTCGAAGACCTTGGCCGTCGCTCGATTCGCATCCGCATCGTCGGGCACGGCGCGGGCGAAATACGCTTTAGCGCCACGCAGGTGCTCGTCACCACGTCGCTCGAGAGCGGGAAATCGATCGACATTCCCGACGATATCCGCAGCGCGCTCGAGCGTCTTGTCCTATCTCCCTCAATGTCCACTCGCGAGGACGCACACCCATGAAATGCACGCTTTTGCCGGCCGGCTGGTCTCAGCCGCGCGGCTATGCCAACGGCGTCGCCGCGCGCGGCACGCAAGTGTTCATCGCAGGCCAGATAGGCTGGGATGCCTACGAGCAGTTTCAATCGGATGACTTCGCCACGCAGGCACGCCAGGCGCTTGAAAATATCGTCGCCGTGCTCGGCGAAGCGGGCGGACGTCCCGAGCATCTCGTGCGCTTGACATGGTACGTGACCGACAAGCGCGAATACCTTGCCTCGCTCAAGGAAGTCGGCAAGGCGTTTCGCGAGGTGATCGGCGAATACGGCATTGCGATGAGTGCCGTGCAAGTCGCCGCGCTGATCGAAGACAGAGCGAAAGTCGAAATAGAAGCCACCGCCGTGATTCCCGACTGATATCCGGAGCGAGCCATGGAAACGTCTGCCCACGTCGATACCTTTGCGAGAGACAATCTGCCGCCGCAAGATCAATGGCCGGCACTGCTGCTCGACAATCCCGATGTCCACTACCCCGCGCGCTTCAATTGCGCGACCGAGCTGCTGGAGCGCACGATCGAAGCCGGACACGGCGAGCGCGTCGCGATTTGGTCGGACGTGAACGGCGCGCCGAACGGCACGACCTACCGTGAACTGCTTGCGATGGTGAATCGCAGCGCCTATGTGCTCGTCGACGAGATGGGTTTGCGGCCCGGCAACCGCGTGCTCTTGCGCGGGCCCAATACGCTGAATATGGCTGTCGCGCTGCTTGCCAGTTTGAAGGCGGGGCTTGTCGTCGTGCCGACGATGCCGCTCTTGCGCGCGAAGGAGCTCAAGCAGGTCATCGACAAGGCACGCGTCAGTGCGGCGCTGTGCGATGCGCGGCTCATCGATGAACTCGAGAAATGCCGCGATGCGGCAAGCGAATTCTTTTGTGGCGATTTGCAGCAGGTGCGCGTGTTTCATAGCGATGCCGACGATTCGCTCGACACGCTCGCGCAAGCCAAGCCTGCCGAGTTCGAGGCTTGCGACACGGCCGCCGACGATGTTTGCCTCATTGCATTCACGAGCGGCACAACGGGTAGCCCCAAAGGCTGCATGCATTTTCATCGAGACGTGCTCGCGATGTGCGATCTCTTTCCGCGTCATGTGTTGAAGCCGAACGCCGACGACGTGTTTTGCGGCACGCCGCCGCTAGCGTTTACGTTCGGCCTGGGTGGCCTGCTCTGCTTTCCGCTGCGCGTGGGCGCATCCACCGTGCTGATGGAAAAGCTTACGCCCGAGACGCTGCTGCAAACGGTCGAACGCTTTCGCGCGACGATCATGTTCACCGCGCCGACGTTCTATCGGCAAATGGCCCCGCTCACGGGGCGCTTCGATATGACGAGCCTCGCGAAGACGGTCTCGGCCGGCGAGGCGCTGCCCGATGCCACGCGCGAACTGTGGCGCCAGGCGACCGGCATCGAGATGATCGACGGCATCGGCGGCACGGAGATGATCCACATCTTCATTTCGGCGGCGGGCGCGGGCGTACGCCGCCATTCGATCGGCAAGGCCGTTCCCGGCTATGAGATCAAAGTGGTCGACGACGAGATGCAGCCGGTGCCCGCAGGCACCGTCGGCAAGCTCGCCGTGCTCGGGCCGACGGGCTGCCGCTATCTGGCGGACGAGCGACAAAGGAAGTTCGTGCGCGACGGCTGGAATCTGCCGGGCGATGCGGTGTATATGGACGCGGACGGCTACGTGTTCTATCAGGCGCGCGCCGACGACATGATCGTGTCGGCCGGCTACAACATCTCGGGGCCCGAAGTGGAGAGCGTGCTGCTGCAGCACGAGGCCGTTGCGGAATGCGGCGTGATCGGCGTGCCCGATGACGAACGCGGGCAAGTGGTGAAGGCGTTCATTGTCGTCAAGGCGGGCTACACGGCCGACGATGCGCTCGTGGCGCAGTTGCAAACGTTCGTGAAGAACACGGTTGCGCCCTACAAGTACCCGCGCTTGATCGAATTCATCGACGCGTTGCCGCGCACGGAGACGGGCAAGCTGAAACGGTTCGCGTTGAAGACGATGTAAGGAGCACGTTGGTTGCGTCTCATTGTGGCGGCGGCCACCCAAGCCGCCACGTCAGGTTCGCACGTGCACGGGCTTCGCAGCGGGCGAAAAAGACATCGGTCTGATAGATGCGCGGACGTGCCAGGAAACGGGCTAGCAGCGCGCGTTCATACGCGTCATAGGTCCTGTCGTCGAGGTCGGGGCGTTCGGCTCGCAGGCGCGCCCCGTTCTGGCGAAACCGGGGGCGTTCATCGCCAAGGACCGCCAGGTCGATATCGGCAGCGAAGCGGTCGTCCAGTTCGGTGGACATATCGTTGTGCGTGGTCGCCAGGATCATTTCGCAGACACGCTCACCAAAGGCGATGCGGCCGTCTGCCCAGCGCCGAAACCACTCGGCGCTGCGTGCTTCGTTGTCCCGGGCTCCAGGGACATAGATCACGTCGTGGCACCAGACCGCCAGTTCCACCGCATCCGGTCGGGGAACAGCGCCGCGCGCCCAGTCGAATTCGCGCAGACAACGTCGGATATGGCGCAGAGTGTGGTAGTGTCGCGCCGGCTCGGCGTAGTGCCTTTTCAGGTCTGCGTAGACAGCTTCGGCGAGGATCCCGCCGTTGCGCGACCAAAGTGCCTCGAAGCGCATTTGCGTCTGGTTCACCATCATTCCCTTGCGGC
>DASZGN010000131.1:0-8817 GCA_035938775.1 Trinickia sp. | reverse complement strand
AGCGCATCCGCGCGCGGCTCGGCGACTGGCCACGCGCGAGCGCGCCGTGGCGCATCTGCCTGACGGCACCGGACGCGCCGCGTGCGGGCGAGCTCATCGTCGTCGCCGACGAAAACGATCATCGCGCGAGCATCGAGGGCTGGCTCGCGAAGGGCGCGCACGTCATCGAGGCGAACGCGCGAGGCGCGTGCCTGACGACGGCGGGTGCACGTTACGCGCTCGCCGGCGCGCTTGCCGAGGACTGGCTTGCCGCGCTCGCGAGCTTTCTCGACTGCGGCTTCGAGGCGCATGACGCGCTCGTGCTGGCGCTCGCGTGGCGCGACGGCGACGAGATGCGCTCCGACGACGCCTGGCCTGCCGACATTACGCGCTTTCCGAGCATCGTCGGCTTGCCCGCGGCACCCGACGATCCGTTCCCGGCCTGTCCCGAGCGGCTTGGGCTCTATGCGGTGGTGCCGAGTGCGCACTGGGTCGAGCGCGTGCTTGCGCTCGGCGTCAAGACGGTGCAATTGCGTGTGAAGGAAGCGGCGGCTGACGCGCTCGCCGAAGAAATCGCGCGCAGCGTCGCGGCCGGCCACCGGCATGGTGCGCGCGTGTTCATCAACGATCATTGGCGCGAGGCGCGCGATGCCGGCGCTTACGGCGTGCATCTGGGGCAGGAAGACCTCGACGCAGCCGAGCTCGAGCAAATCGCGGCGTCGGGTATGCGGCTCGGCCTCTCGACGCACGGCTATTACGAGATGTTGCGGGCGCTGCATTTTCGTCCGAGCTACGTGGCGTTCGGCGCCGTGTTCCCGACCGTCACGAAGACGCTGCCGACCGCTCCGCAGGGGCTTGCGCGCTTGACGCGTCTCGCGCGGCTTCTCGACGGTGTCGCGCCGTTCGTCGCCATTGGCGGCATCGATCTTTCGACGCTGCCCGGCGTGCTCGCGACGGGGGTGGGCAGCGCGGCCGTGGTGCGCGCGATTACCGAGGCGCCCGATACGGCCGCCGCCGTGGCCGCGCTCGAGCGGGCGTTCACGCGCTGAAACAGACTGTTGCACTGGCGGCAATGGGTGGCAACCCGGCAGGGTACCCGCTGAGGCCCTATAATTCGGCTTCCGCGTAACAGGAACCCCCGCTTCGTGCCGCCGTCCCCATCGCAACCCCTTCTCGAGCTTCGCAACGTCGACTTCGGCTACGGCAACGATCGTCTCGTCCTCACGAACCTGAACATGCGCTTTGAGCGCCGGCAGGTGGTGGCGGTCATGGGCGGCTCGGGCTGCGGCAAGACGACGGTGTTGCGCCTGATAGGCGGGCTCGAGCGTGCCCGCCGCGGCGAGGTGCTGTTCGAGGGGCAGGACGTCGGCCGGCAAACGCGCGAGGGCCTATATGCCTTGCGCCGCAAGATGGGCATGCTGTTTCAGTTCGGCGCGCTTTTCACCGACATGTCGGTGTTCGAAAACGTCGCGTTCGCGCTGCGCGAGCACACCGATCTTCCGGAAGCGCTGATTCGCGATCTCGTGCTGATGAAGCTGAACGCGGTCGGCCTGCGCGGCGCGCGCGATCTCGCGCCTTCGCAGATTTCCGGCGGCATGGCGCGCCGCGTGGCGCTCGCGCGCGCGATCGCGCTCGATCCTCAGCTGATCATGTACGACGAGCCGTTCGCCGGCCTCGATCCGATCTCGCTCGGCATCACGGCAAATCTCATCCGCACGCTGAACGATGCGCTCGGCGCGACATCGATCCTCGTCACGCACGACGTCCCCGAGTCGTTCGCAATCGCCGACTACGTCTATTTCCTCGCCAACGGCGGGGTGCATGCGCAAGGAACGCCTGCGCAACTGCGCGACTCGGACGATCCAACGTTGCGTCAGTTCATCGACGGCAAGCCCGACGGCCCCTTCAAATTCCACTATTCGGCACAAACACCGCTTGCGGCGGATTTCGGCCTTGGCGGAGACCACGCATGATCAGCGCCATCGGAAGCTGGGTGCTCGAGCGCATCGCACGCGCCGGCTATGCGGCGCGGATGTTCGTGCGCCTCGTGCTCGAGGGCCTCGCGCTCCTGCGACGGCCCGGCCTCGTCGTAAAGCAGATCCTCTTCGTCGGCAACTATTCGTTCGTGATCATCGCGGTCTCGGGGCTCTTCGTCGGCTTCGTGCTGGGCTTGCAGGGCTACTACACGCTGAACCGCTACGGTTCCGAGCAGGCGCTCGGGCTCCTTGTCGCGCTGTCGCTCGTGCGCGAGCTCGGGCCCGTCGTCACGGCATTGCTCTTCGCGGGCCGCGCGGGCACCTCGCTCACGGCCGAGATCGGCTTGATGAAGGCCGGCGAGCAGCTGACCGCACTCGAAATGATGGCCGTCGATCCGCTTGCCACCGTGGTCGCGCCACGGATGTGGGCGGGGATCATCGCGATGCCGATGCTGGCCGCGATCTTCAGCGCGGTGGGCGTGCTGGGCGGGTATGTGGTCGGCGTGCTGCTGATCGGCGTCGACGAGGGCGCGTTCTGGGCGCAGATGCAAGGCGGTGTGGAGGTCTGGCGCGATGTCGGCAACGGCGTGGTGAAAAGCATCGTGTTCGGCTTCGCGGTGACGTTCATCGCGCTGTTCCAGGGCTACGAGGCGAAGCCGACGCCGGAAGGCGTTTCGCGCGCGACGACGCGCACCGTCGTCTACGCGTCGCTTGCCGTGCTCGGCCTCGACTTCCTGCTGACGGCGCTGATGTTCAGCTGAGCGCGAGCGTCGCGTCGCGTTTTTCGCGTGCGGCCATTCTCTTTTGTATTTGGGATGACGATGAAAAAGACTGCTCTCGACTTCTGGGTCGGCCTCTTCGTGGTGCTGGGCTTCATCGCGCTGCTGTTTCTCGCGCTGAAGGTCGGCAACATGAGCTCGCTGTCGTTCCAGTCGACGTATCCCGTCAAGATGAAGTTCGACAACATCGGCGGGCTCAAGGTGCGCGCGCCGGTGAAAAGCGCGGGCGTTGTCGTCGGGCGCGTGGCATCAATCGGCTTCGACGGCAACACGTATCAGGCGCTCGTCATGCTGAATATCGAGAAGCAGTATCAGTTTCCGAAGGATACGTCGGCGAAGATTCTCACCTCGGGGCTCCTTGGCGAGCAGTACATCGGCCTCGAGCCCGGAGGCGACAGCGAAATGTTGAAGGCCGGCGACTCGATCACGATGACGCAATCGGCAATCGTGCTCGAGAACCTCATCGGGCAGTTCCTGTACAGCAAAGCGGCCGATGCCGGCGGCGCAAAGCCCGCCAACGCCGCGGCACCCGCCACGCCCGCATCTTCATCCACGCCCGCGCCCGCGCCGGCTGCGACCAGCGCAGCGTCGGGGGCAGGCGGTTAGAGCAACCAATGACAGTCAACGGAGAAAAATGATGCACACCACGCGTGCCAAACACGCCGTGCTTGCAATCGCGGCGGCGATGCTTGCTGGCTGCGCGTCGGTTCAAACGCCCACACCGGGGGATCCGCTCGAGGGAGTGAATCGCACCGTGTTCAAGTTCAACGACACGTTGGACAAATATGCGTTGAAGCCGGTCGCGCAAGGCTATCAATACGTCGTGCCGCAACCAGTGCGCACGAGCGTCACGAACTTCTTCTCGAATATCGGCGATGTCTACGTCGCGGCCAACGAACTGGCCGAGTTGAAGATCGCGGACGGCGTCGGCGACATCATGCGCGTGGTCATCAATACGCTGTTCGGCGTGGGCGGCCTATTCGACGTGGCGACCGTCGCGCAACTGCCCAAGCATTCGGCCGACTTCGGCATCACGCTCGGTCACTACGGCGTGCCCCCGGGGCCTTACCTCGTGCTTCCGGTGCTCGGGCCGAGCACGGTGCGCGACGCGGCGGGGCTTGTCGTCGATTATTACGGCAGTCCGCTGAGCTATGTGGACCCGTCGTACTTGAGGTCGGCGCTTTATGGCGTCAACCTTGTGAACACGCGCGCGAACTTGCTGACGACGGTCGATGTGCTGTCCGCCGCGGCGATCGACAAGTATTCGTTCGTGCGCAACGCCTATCTGCAGCGGCGCCGCTTCCTGATTTCGGGCGGCGACAGCGAGTCGGGCCTGCCCAATTACAACGAGCCGCTGCCGAAGTACGATGACGGAAGTGCGCCGGCGGCAGCGTCGGGCGCCGCGGCGGCCGCGCCGGCGAGCTCGGCCGCGCCGGCGAGCTCGGCCACGCCGGCGAGCTCGGCCACGCCGGGTGGTGCCGTCCCGCCCGCCGCCGCGCCAGCCACGGGCGCGTCAGGGCCGGCGGCGGCGCCGAGCGCTGCGTCGGAGTCCGCAGCGACTCCTCCGGCGACGCCTGCCGCCCTAGGGGGCCCAAATAGTGGCGCGCCGAGCGTGCCGGCGCACCAGTACATGCCGCCGCCTTCGCACCCGGGCTGGACCGGATTTCGTTGGCTGCATTGACGTTGGCGCGCCGCCGGCCGCGGCGCGTAACACTTCGAAACGATTCTTGCGGTGCTGTGTGGGCGGGTGCTGAACTTGCACGCTACGATGAGTTCCAAGTTCCCGCCAGTTTTCAAATCAGGATTGAAGATGAAAAGATTTTTGCTGATTTCTCTGTTTTCCGCGTTCCTTTCGTTCAGCGGCGTGGGCGTTGCGCAAACGGCGTCCTCCGTCGACACAAATTCGCCTGACGGAATGATCAAGACGGTAACGAACCGGGTACTCGACACGATCCGTTCCGACCCCTCCATCAAGAGCGGCGACATCAACCGCGTCACAGAGGTGGTCAACAAGGAAATCCTGCCGTACACGGACTTCCGCCGCACCACCCAGCTGGCAACGGGCCGAGCCTGGCGCACCGCGACGCCGCAGCAGCAGGACGCGCTCGTCGAGCAGTTCAAGCAGCTGCTGATCCGCACGTACTCGGGCGCACTGTCGCAAGTGCGGAATCAGCAGGTGCAGTTCAAGCCGTTCCGCGCGAGCCCCGACGATACCGACGTCGTCGTGCGCTCGGTCGTGCTGAACAATGGACAGCCGTTCGAGCTTGACTACCGCCTGTACAAGACGCCGCAAGGCTGGCGCGTGTATGACCTCAATGTGGCCGGCGCATGGCTGATTCAGGCCTATCAGCAGCAATTCTCCGAGAAGATCAACCAAAGCGGTGTCGATGGGCTGATTGCGTTCCTTACGCAGCGCAACCAGCAGCTTGCCGCCGGCAAGCAGGTGCAGTGAGCGCCGTGATGAGCCGTTTTGCTTCCGGCACGACGCTCACATTTGCCAGCGCGACCAGCGCGCTTGCCGCGGGGCTCGCGCGCGTTGAAGCGGGCGCAAGCGGCGTCGACTGCACGCCGCTTGCGCAGTTCGACTCGTCCGCGCTCGCCGTGCTGCTCGCATGGAAGCGCGCGGCGGCGGCGCGCGGCGTCGCCTTCGACATCGTCAATCTGCCCGCCGGCCTCGCGAGTCTCGCCGAGGTCTACGGCGTCGACGCGTTCATCGCGGCTCGACATCGACCCTCGCACGACAGCGCCCCTGTATCCCTTTGAAGCGCGGCGCGGCACCTCATTCGCCCGGCCGCGAAAAAGCGGCTGGGCGTCGAGTTGTCCTATAATCAACCGTTTTTCCGGGCAGCCGATCGGCCCCGATTTTCCGGCTTGTCGGCTCGGCGTACGGTCCCCGCGCCGGCTCGTCGCACCCGTTCAAGACGTCTAAACAAAGGCGCCGCCATCGAGAATGGCCGCGCACATCCATGTCAGCCATAGAAATCCGCAACGTCAAGAAGCGCTACAAGGCGCTGCAAGCGCTCAAGGGCGTCAGCTTGACGGTCGAGGAGGGCGAGTTCTTCGGCCTGCTCGGTCCGAACGGCGCCGGCAAGACAACGCTCATCAGTATCCTCGCCGGCCTTGCGCGCCCGAACGAAGGCAGCGCTTCCGTACTCGGGCACGATGTCGTCACCGATTCCCGCAACGCGCGCCGCGCGCTCGGCGTGGTGCCGCAGGAGCTCGTCTTCGATCCCTTCTTCACGGTGCGTGAAACGCTGCGCATTCAATCGGGCTACTTCGGTCTGCGTCGCAACGACGACTGGATCGACGAGGTGATGGCGAACCTCGATCTCACCGAGAAGGCCGATGCGAACATGCGTGCGCTGTCGGGCGGCATGAAGCGCCGCGTGCTCGTCGCGCAGGCGCTCGTGCACCGGCCGCCCGTCATCGTGCTCGACGAACCGACGGCGGGCGTCGATATCGAGCTGCGCCAAACGCTCTGGAAGTTCATCGCGCGCCTGAACGGCGAGGGTCACACGATCGTGCTGACAACGCACTATCTCGAAGAGGCCGAGACGCTTTGCGACCGCATCGCGATGCTTCGGCGTGGCGAAGTCGTGGCGCTCGAGCGCACGAGCGCGCTCTTGCAGCGCTTTGCCGGCATGCAGCTCTTGGTGCGCTTTGCCGAGGGCGTGCTGCCCGCCGAGCTGCGCGCGCTGGAAGTCGAGCCGTCCGCGGGCGGCGCGCGCCAGCACCTGCTGCGCTTGTCGAGCTATGACGAGGTCGAGCGCATCCTCGCTCAATGCCGCGCGGCCGGCTGCACGTTCGACGAAATCGACGTGCGCAAGGCCGATCTCGAGGACGTCTTCGTGCAAGTGATGAACGGACCCGATCTCGTAGAGGGGCTCGCATGAGCGGTTTTCGCACGCTGTTTTACAAGGAAACCTTGCGGTTCTGGAAGGTGTCGTTCCAGACGGTGCTCGCCCCGGTCGTCACCGCGCTCCTGTACCTGACGATCTTCGGTCACGCGTTGCGCGGCCGTGTCGAGGTCTACCCCGGCGTCGAATACACGAGCTTTCTGGTCCCCGGCCTCGTGATGATGAGCGTGCTGCAAAACGCGTTCGCGAACAGCTCATCGTCACTGATCCAGTCGAAGATCACGGGCAACCTGGTGTTCGTGCTGCTGCCGCCGCTCTCGCATTGGGAAATGTACGGCGCCTATGTGCTCGCCTCGGTAGTGCGCGGGCTTGCGGTGGGCTTGGGGGTGTTCGTTGTCACCATCTGGTTCATTCCGATCACGTTCGCCTCGCCGCTTTTCATCGTGGCTTTCGCGGCGCTTGGCTCCGCGATCCTCGGCACGCTCGGGCTCATCGCGGGCATCTGGGCCGAGAAGTTCGACCAGCTCGCCGCGTTCCAGAACTTTTTGATCATGCCGCTCACGTTCCTCTCGGGCGTGTTCTATTCGACGCATTCGCTGCCGCCCATCTGGCGCCATGCGTCGCGGCTCAATCCGTTTTTCTACATGATCGACGGTTTCCGGTACGGCTTTTTCGGGCTATCCGATATCGATCCGCTCGTGAGCCTTGCCGTTGTCGGCGGTTTCCTGGCGCTCTTGGCCGCGCTCGCGATGCGCATGCTCGCGTCGGGCTACAAGCTGCGTTACTAATTGAAGTTTGGACGACCCTAGGAGCGTTTCACCATGTTGCCGACTCCCGAGCAAGTCAAGCAATACATTGCCGCGGGGCTTAGCTGCAAGCATCTCGAAGTTGAAGGCGACGGCCAGCATTTCTTTGCGACGATCGTCTCTGATGCTTTCGAAGGCAAGCGGCTGATCCAGCGGCATCAACTCGTCTACGCGGCGCTCGGCGAGCGCATGCGTGAGGAAATCCACGCCCTGAGCATGAAAACGCTCACGCCGGCGGAATGGCAAAACGCATAATTCGGGAAACGCAGTGCGCATTACACAAGATTCACGCGACGCCGGCAGCGGCGCCGCAACCGAAAGCCGGGCCGCCGCGGCGGCCCGCGAAGGGCAGACAAGCATGGATAAGCTCGTGATCGAAGGCGGCCGGCGGCTTGCCGGTGAAATCGGCGTCTCCGGCGCGAAGAACGCCGCGCTGCCGATCCTCTGCGCAAGCCTCTTGAGCGCCGAGCCGCTTCACCTTCGTAACGTGCCCGACTTGCAGGACGTTCGCACGACGGTGAAGCTGCTCGCGCAGATGGGTGTGCGCGCCGAGCGCTCGGCCGAATGCGGGATGGTGCTCGATGCGGCGCACGTCGACAACCCTGTCGCGCCGTACGAGCTCGTGAAGACGATGCGCGCGTCGATCCTCGTGCTCGGCCCGCTTCTCGCACGTTTCGGCTTTGCCAAGGTATCGCTGCCGGGCGGCTGCGCGATCGGCGCTCGGCCGGTCGACCAGCACATCAAGGGCCTGCAGGCGATGGGCGCCGAGATCAGCATCGAGCACGGCTACATCGAAGCGCGTGCGAAGCGGCTCACGGGCGCGCGCATCCTGACGGACATGATCACCGTCACGGGCACCGAGAACCTGCTGATGGCGGCAGCGCTCGCCGACGGCGAGACGGTGCTCGAGAACGCGGCGCGCGAGCCCGAAGTTGGCGATCTCGCCCAACTGCTCGTGAAGATGGGCGCGAAAATCGACGGCATCGGCACCGATCGCCTCGTGATCCAGGGCGTCGAGAGGCTGCATGGCGCGCGCCACGAGGTGATTCCCGATCGCATCGAAGCGGGCACGTTCCTTTGCGCGGTGGCGGCGGCAGGCGGCGACGTGATGCTGCGCAACGTGCGCCCGCTCACGCTCGAAGCGGTGATGATGAAGCTGCGCGAGGCGGGTGTGACGATCGACGAGGGCGAGGACTGGCTGCGCGTGCGCATGGACCGCCGCCCGCACGCGGTGTCGTTCCGCACCTCCGAGTACCCGGCGTTTCCGACCGACATGCAGGCGCAGTTCATGGCGCTCAACGCGATTGCCGACGGCACATCGCAAGTCGTCGAGACCATTTTCGAGAACCGCTTCATGCACGTGCAGGAGCTCAACCGGCTGGGCGCGCACATCACGATCGACGGCAACACGGCGCTCGTC
>DASZGN010000130.1:0-3671 GCA_035938775.1 Trinickia sp. | reverse complement strand
CACCGTCTCGCTGTCGCCTTGCAGCTCCGACTCGTGCGCGTCGCCGCCGCTCTCGAAGATGCCCACCACCGTCCACTCCGAATCGCGAAAAGCGATGCGGCTGCCAAGCTCCAGGCCCTTGAACTGCGCCACCGCCGACTTGCCGACGATGAGCTCGCGCACCGCACTTCGGTACATGCGCCCCGCGATGATATGCACCTCGAGCCGCAGCGCCATGGCGTTCGGGCCGATGCCGCGCAGCGTGACGTTGGCGTCGGCCCCGTCTTTCTTCTGCGGCAGCGCGACGATGACCACCGCTTCCGCGGAGCCGATCGGCCGGCCCGCCGCATCGCGGCGCACGCCGGGTGCATCGAGGATGGTCTGCGTGTTCCCGCGCGCGATCGTGCTCGCGAGCTCGGCCTCGGAGCCGGCCCGCAAGACGATCGCCCGATCGGCGCGCGCCGTGCCCTTCAGCGTGTGCGTAAAGCCTTCGGCCATGGCGAGCACCGACACCATCACGGCCACGGTCACCGCGATGCCGATGACGATGACCCACGCGGTGCCGATGCGCAGCGGCAGGCTGCGCAGGTTCATGGCTGTGACCGCAATGATCTGCTTGATCATGAGCGCAATGCCTCGACGATGACGAGTTGCTTGGCCCGCCAGGCGGGGACGATACCGGTGGCAACCGCAAGCACGATTGCGATCAGCACGCCTTCGGCGATCACGCGTGGCGGCATTTTCACGACGCCGAGGGTATCGCGCAGCATCGGAAAGAGAATGTCGGCGGTGGCAAGACCCGCGAGTGCCGCGAACAGGCACAGGACGAGCGCCTGGATGAGCACGAGCGCCAGCATGCGCGTATCGCTAAAGCCTAGCGTCTTCAACACGGCAAGCTCCGGAACTTGCTCGCGCACGGCCTGCATCATCGTGCTGCCGACCGCAAAGAGCAGCGCAAAGAACACTGCAAAGAGGATATAAGTGACGATGAGGCTGATGTCCGCGATCTGCTTCAGGAACGCCTGCTGAAATTCCTTCTCGGTTTGCGTCTTCGTTTCGTCGGACGAATTGGCGAAGTGCGAATCGATCGCGGCCGCGATTTGCGCCGAGCGCGCCGGGTCCTTCACTTGAACGACGTACCAGCCGACCCTGCCCTTGTTCAACGTGCGCGCTTCGTCAAAGTAGTTGTAATTCATATAGAGGAGTTCTTCGCGCCGGTGGTCGGCCGGGTCTTCGAGCAGGCCGACGATATCGAACTCCCAGTCCGAGTTGCCGTCCGCGGCCTTTACATAGATGGTCGAGTGCAGTCCGATCCGATCGCCGATTTTCCAGCCGTATTTCTTCGCGAGCGCAAGCCCGACGACGACGCCCGTGCGCGTATGCTCGAATGCATCGAGCTGCTGCTTCGGAATCGTGAACTCGGGGTGCGCGGGGAACTCGCGCTCGGCTTCGACGGGAAACGCCGCGATGACGTTCTTCGGGTCCTGGTAGTACGGGCCGAACCACGTTTCATGCGTCGCGCGCTCGACGCCGGGAATTGCTTCGATCTCCTGAAGATATGAGTACGGCAGACTTTCGGTGAGCGCGATTCGATTCGTGACGATCAAGCGATTCACATTGGACCGTTCGATCGTCGCGTCAAATGCCGCATTGACACCATGCAGCATGCCGAAGAGCAGAAACGCGATCACGATCGACAAAATCGTGAGTGACGTGCGCATCTTCTTGCGCCACAGCATCGCCCATAACAGCGGAACGTATCTCATGCGTCTCGCTCCCAATCGCTAGGCTTCTGTCTTCACGCGTTGCTCGACGAGCGTGCCCTTGTCGAGATGCAGGACGTGCGTGGCGTAATCGGCCGCTTTCTGATCGTGCGTGACCATGACGATCGTTTTGCCGTATTCGCGGTTGAGCACCTGCAGCAGATGCAGGATTTCATCGGCGGTGGCGCGGTCGAGGTCGCCGGTCGGCTCGTCGCACACGAGCAGCTTGGGATCGGAGACGAGCGCGCGCGCAATGGCCACGCGCTGCGCCTGCCCGCCCGAGAGCTCCGCTGGCTTGTGCTTGGCTCGATCCTCGAGCTCGACAATCGAAAGCGCCGCATGCACACGGCGCATGCGCTCGGTCTTGCTGAGCGATGTGAGCAACAAGGGCAGCTCGACGTTGCGCTCGGCGCTCAGCATCGGCATGAGGTTGTAGAACTGAAACACGAAGCCGACGTTGTTCGAGCGCCAGCGCGCAAGCTGGCCACCTGTCAGTCGATCGATGCGCGCCCCGGCCACGACGACTTCGCCGCGCGTCGGATGGTCGATGCCGCCGATCAGGTTGAGCACCGTCGTCTTGCCCGATCCCGACGGCCCCATCAGCGCGACGAAGTCGCCCTGCTCGATTTGCAGGTTCAGGTCGTGCAGCACCTCGACGCGCGCTTTGCCGCGCATGTAAGTTTTCACGACGTTTTGCAACGACACCATCGCGCCCATTTGCGTCACTCCTCGTTGTTGTCGACCCGACTTGGCGCTCTAGCGCTTAGTCGGGTCCCATGCAAGGCTGTCGACCCGACTTGGCCCGGATTCCTATCGGATGATCGGATTATGGCTCGACAACTTTCACGCGCGCACCGTCGGCAAGCCGCGCTAAATCTCCGATCGCCACGCGTTCGCCCGCGGCGAGGCCCGACAGCACGATCTGCCCGTCGTCCGTGCGCGCGCCGAGCTTGATCGCGCGCCGCTCGACCGTGTCGTCGTGTAAGACGAATACCACGCCCGTGCCCGCCGCGGCGCCCGGCTGCACCGCCTCCGGGGGCAATATCACGGCGCCGGTGCCCGCCGCGTTGCCGGCCAAGCGCTCGAGCGGCCCGCTCAGGAACGACACGCGCGCGCCCATCTCCGGCAAGATGCGCGGATCGCGCGACTTGAAACCCACGCGCACCTTGACGGTGGCCTTGCCGCGGTCGGCCGTTGGCACCACGGCAATGACATAGGCCGGGATCTGCCAGTCCGGGTAGGCGTTGAGCCTAAGCGTGGCGGGCCCGTCGGGGTGCACACGGCTGATGAAGTTTTCGCTGACGTCGACCTCGACTTCAAGGGAATCCATGTCGACGAGCGTGCAAATACCGGTGCGCGTGAAGCCGCCGCCGGCCGAAAGCGGCGAGACGATTTCCCCGGGCTGCGCGTTCTTGCTCGTCACGACACCCGTAAAGGGCGCATGCACGATCGTGTCGTCTTCGGCCCGTTGCGCCACTTCGAGTGCGGCGCGCCGCACGGCGAGATTGCCGGCGGACACGGCGAGATCCGTCTTCTTCGCATCGTAATTGGCCTTGCTCGCCTCGAGCGCCGCGGCGCTGATGACACCTGCCGCCGCGAGCTTTTGATCGCGCAAATAGATTGGCGTGATGTCCTCGGCCGCGGCCTTCACCTGCGCAAGCTGTCCTTCGGCTTGCACGACCGCTGCCTTCGCTTCGAGCAGCGCGGCTGCGGTATTGGTGTCGTCGAGCTTCGCGACGACATCGTCTTGCTTGACGTGCTGGCCTTCTTCGATGAAAAGCTGCTCGAGCTTGCCCGTGATCTTCGCCGACACGGTAGCTTGCCGGCGCGCGACGACGTAGCCCGACGCATCGAGTATCGAAGCGCCGTTTTGCGCACCGCCGCCCGTCGGCAACATGCGCGCCACCGCGGGCTTGACCGCGGGCACCG
>DASZGN010000129.1:0-5804 GCA_035938775.1 Trinickia sp. | reverse complement strand
ATCGTGGGCGGTGCGGGATCGTTCGACGCGTGCATCCGTTTCAGGCGGGTCGAATGCGTCAAGTGCGCCGAGTGCGCGGCGAGCCGCGCTTATCCCACTCGCGAACGCGCCGCACGCGGGCGAGGCAAAGACGAGGCGGCCCGACATCGTGGCAACGCGCAGCGCGGCTTCGCTGCGCGAGCTGGCGAAATCGCCTGCGATCGAAGGCGCTGGGAAAGCGCCACTGCCGCCCACGATGAAGCCGCAGCTCGCGACGCTCGTCGATGTGCCGCCGCATGGCGACGATTGGTCGTATGAAATCAAGTTCGACGGCTATCGCGTGCTGTCGCGCTTCGATCGAGACGAGGCCCAGCCGGTGCACGTGTTCACGCGCAATGGCCTCGACTGGAGCGCAAAGTTCGCCAGGCAGCGCGAGGCGTTCGCCGCGCTAGACGTTCAAACCGCGTGGGTGGATGGTGAAGCCGTGGTGCTCGATGCACGCGGCGTGCCGAATTTTCAGGCGCTGCAAAACGCGTTCGATGCGAATCGTGCGCAGGACATCGTGTTCTTCATATTCGATCTGCCGTACTTGAACGGCTACGATCTGCGCGCCGTGCCGCTCGTGCAGCGGCGGGCACTGTTGCGCGCACTGATGGAAAACGTCGAGGGCGATGTGCTCCGTTTCTCGGAGGACTTCGATACCGATGCGAGCGCGCTGCTGCAAAGTGCCTGCGAAATGGGCCTCGAAGGCATTGTCGGAAAACGGCGCGACGGCCGGTACTTGTCGACGCGCAGCGGTTCCTGGATCAAGCTGCGTTGCCGGCGCAGACAGGAGTTCGTGATCGGCGGCCATACGGAGCCTTCGGGCAGCCGCACGGGCTTCGGCGCGCTGCTGCTCGGCGTGTATGACGAGGAGCGCAAGCTGCAATACGCGGGGCGCGTCGGTACCGGCTTCGATGCGGCAAAGTTGCGCGCGATCAAAAAAGAGCTGGATGCCCGCAAAACGAAACGCATGCCGTTCGCGCACATGCCGAGCGAGCGCAGCCGCACGCCCGTGCATTGGGTGAAGCCCGAGCTCGTCGCCGAATGCGAGTTTTCCGAGTGGACGAGTGAAGGCGTCGTGCGCCAAGCGTCGTTCATCAGCTTGCGGCGCGACAAGCCCGCGCGCGAAATCACGCGCGAAGCGTCAAGCAAAGGAGTCGATGTGGACGACGATCGTATTTCACGCAGCAGTGAGCCAAGCCCGCGAAAGCGTGGCGCGCGCCGCTCGCCTGATGACGGCGACGCAAACCACGAAACCAACGCTAAAGCGGATACCAAGGCGCAAGCCGGCGCTCGCGCCAAAGCCGATACTCAACTCAACTCGAGCACCAGATCGAAAACGGAGACGATCGCCGGCGTGCGGATTTCGAATCCCGACCGCGTGATCGATAAGACGACCGGCCTTCGCAAGATCGATCTCGTCCGCTACTACGAGTGGGTCGCGCCCTGGCTGCTGCCGCACGTGAAGGGACGCCCCGTGGCGCTCGTTCGCGCGCCGGAAGGCATTGCCGGTGAGCTCTTCTTTCAAAAACACACCAGCCGCCTCACGATTCCGCACATCACCCTACACGAGGGAATCGACCCGGGCCACGAGCCGCTTCTGACGATCGACAGCCAGCAGGCGCTCGTCGGCGCGGCGCAGATGGGCACGATCGAGCTGCATACATGGAACGCGCTTGCGTCGAGTCTCGAGAAGCCCGATCGCATCGTCTTCGACCTCGATCCCGACGAGAAGCTCGGCTGGGACCGGATGATCGAGGCGGCGCAGCTCACGCGCGCGCTGCTCGAGGAACTGGGCTTGCAATCGTGGTGCAAGACGAGCGGCGGCAAGGGGTTCCATGTCGTCGTTCCGCTTGCGAAGCACGCGGGCTGGGACGACTTGAAGGCTTTTGCGCAAGCGGCCGCGCAGCACATGGCGGACACGCTGCCCGATCGTTTCAGCGCGAAGATGGGCGCGCAAAACCGGCGGGGCCGCATCTTCATCGACTATCTGCGCAACAACCGCGGGTCGAGCACTGTCGCGGCGTACTCGCCTCGGGCACGGCCGGGTTTGGGCGTGTCGGTGCCGCTTGCGTGGGATGAAGTCCCGCAAACGACGAGCGGCGACCAATGGACGGTGAGCAACCTGCACGAGCGGCTCGACGCGCTGCGCGCCGACCCGTGGGCCGGCTATGCGCAGGCGAGGCAGCGCATTACGCGCGAGATGCGTGAGCGGCTGGGGATGCGCAGCCCAGCGGCGTGACCGGACAGCGCTCGGCACGCAGCACCGCGCCGAATGCTTCGGCGGTGAGCGGCCGGCCCAGCAAGAACCCCTGCATCTGGTCGCACAGCATCGCCTTCAGCTTGTCTCGCTGCGACGCGGTCTCGACGCCTTCGGCCACGACATCCATGCCGAGCGAATGCGCGAGCGCGATAATCGCCGACACGATGGCGCTGCCTTCATGGCCGTGCGCATCCAGCCCGTCGACGAAAAAACGGTCGATTTTCAACTGCCGCACCCGAAAGCGTTGCAGATAAGCGAGGCTCGAATAGCCGGTGCCGAAATCGTCGATGGCGATTTCGAATCCGTTGTTCTGGAACTCGCGGACCGTGTCGATTGTGCGGCGCACGTCGTGCATCGCCACCGTTTCGGTAATCTCGAACATGATGTGCTCGCTCGGCACGCTCTCCGAGCGAGCGATGTCGAGCACCGTCGCAATGAGATCGGGCTGCGCGAGCTGCCGCGGCGAAAGGTTGATGGCCACCTTCGCCGCGGGCAGCCCCTCCGCTTGCCAGCGGCGTATTTGCCGGCATGTTTCGCGCACCACCCAGTAGCCGATCTGCACGATCTGCCCCGAGCGCTCGGCGATCGAAATGAATTCCGCCGGCGGCAACAGGCCCAGCTTGGGGTGGTTGAGCCGCAGCAGAGCCTCGGCGCCGGCCAAGGTGTTGTCGTCGCTCCGGTATTTGGGTTGGAAGTGCAGCGAGAAGTAGCCTTTGCCGAGTGCCTCGTGCAAAGCATGCTGGATTTGCAGCGTGCTCGTCGCGGCCGCGTTCATGCTCGCTTCGAAGAAGCGGTACGTGCCTCGGCCGCTGCGCTTCGCTTCGTACATCGCGGCATCCGCGTTCTTGAGGAGCGTCTCGACCGACTCGCCGTCTTGCGGATAGAGCGCGATGCCGATGCTCGGCATCACTTGCAGCGGTTGCGCTTCCACCCACAGGCTTTCGCGCATCCGCGACAGCACGCTTTCGGCCATTTCGCCGGCGTCCTCCGGCGCCCCGATGTGCTCGAGCAGCATGACGAACTCGTCGCCGCCGAGCCGCGCCACCGTGTCGCCACCGCGCACACATTCGACCAGGCGCTGCCCGAACGCCTTCAATACTTCATCGCCGACCGTATGCCCCAGCGAGTCGTTGATCGTCTTGAAGCCGTCCAGGTCCATGAATAGAATGGCGAATGACGCTTTGCGCCGCCGCTTGGCGTTTTGCAGGGCCAAGTCCATGCGCTCGGTCAGCGTGCGGCGATTCGGTAAATCCGTGAGCGCGTCGAATGTCGCCATTCTCACGATCTGGCCGTTCAGTTGCGACACCGAGCCGACGAGGAATGCGGTGCGCGCATCGAAGCGCGAGAGCATCAGCGTGACGATGAGAATCGCGAACGTAAAGATCGTAATCGTTGTGCCGAGCCAATGCAGGTCGACGCCGTTGGCCGCGCCGCAAATCGAGCCCGGTGCGAATTTCGCCGCGGCATTGGCCGTGTAGTGCATGCCTGTGATGGCAAGCCCCATCACGCCCGCCGCCGCGATGCGCTTCGCGATCAAGCGCGACTGGTTTTCCGCGCTTAGCCGATGGGCGATGAAGAGCGCCGCGGCGGAGGCGAGGATGGCGATGCCGATCGACGCGACGAAAAGCGTGTGGTCGTATTCGATGGCGGGCCGCATCAGCATGGCGGCATCGCCCGTGTAATGCATGCCGGCGATGCCCAAGCCCATCAAGATGCCGCCGCTGACGAGGCGCGGGATGTTCAACCGCTTGCGCACGATGACGAAAAGCGCGAAATAGGACACCAACACCGCAATCGCGAGCGAGCAGGCCGTGACGCCGAAATCGTAGCCGAGCGGAATCGGCAGCGAGAACGCGAGCACGCCGATGAAGTGCATCGACCAGATACCCACGCCCATCGCGGCAGCGCCGCCGGCAAGCCACGCGTAACGCGTGCCCGTGCTCGTCAGCATGGAAATGCGGCCCGAGAGGTCGAGGGCCGTATAGGAAGCGAGCGTCGCCACGATCAGCGACAGCCCGACGAGCCACATGTTGTAGGTACCGTGCATTCCGCGTCCTGAAGCGACTATCCAACCCACGACACCTTATTATCGGCACGGGCGGCATTTCTCATATGTATCGCAAACCCGAATACCCGCGAGAAGAGCGCACTGCGGCGCATTTTCGGCACGTTGAAGCGCGAACATTGCGCGGAATGCAATCTTGCTTTGCGCAAATGCGATTGTCGTTTTGATGCTGCCGTTAGGCGCAAACAACGGCTCGCGTTTCGGCACAATTGCGTTGCCCCGCATAGCGCGCGCCTTGCGAGTGCTGCGCACTTCGGCATCTGCCGCGCTGCCGCCTTCGTCAAGTCATTCCTCTTCCTCAGAGGATGCTGCCCATGAGCGCGCTTTTGCTGTCCCGCCTTCAATTCGCGTGGGTGATCGCGCTTCACATTTTGCTGCCTGCGTTCACCGTAGGCCTTTCGTGCTTTATCGCGACCCTCGAGACGCTCTGGTGGGTCACGGCGCGCGATGTGTTCCGGCGCTTGTCCGCATTCTGGATTCGGGTCTTCGCCGTTTCGTTCGGCATGGGCGTGGTGTCCGGCATCGTCATGCCGTTTCAGTTCGGCACGAACTGGAGCCGCTTTGTCGCTGCCACGTCCAACACCGTCGGCTCGCTGATGGCTTACGAAGTACTCACTGCCTTCTTTCTCGAATCGGCATTTCTCGGCGTGCTGTTATTCGGCAGAAAACTCGTGCCGCAATGGGCGCATGTGTTCGCCGCGCTCTTCGTCGCGCTGGGCACGCTGATGTCATCGTTCTGGATACTCGCCGTCAACAGCTGGATGCAGACGCCGAGCGGCTATTACATCGTCGACGGCAAGTTCTGGCCCGAGAGCATGCTGTCGATTCTCTTCAATCCGTCGTTTCCGTATCGCTTGAGCCATACCGTATCGGCGTTTCTCGTGACGACCGCGTTCGTCGTGCTAGGCGTCGGTGCGCACTATCTGCTCACGGGCCGCGCCCGCAATGAAAGCCGCGTGATGGTGACGATGTCGCTCTTTTTTCTTGCGGTCATGGTGCCGCTGCAAATTCTGCTCGGCGACGCGCATGGTCTCAACACACTCGAGCATCAGCCCGCCAAGGTCGCCGCGATGGAGGGGCTGTGGGATACCGGCCGGCACGTGCCGGCGACGCTCTTCGCGATACCGGACGAAAACGCCGAGACGAACCGCTTCGCCATCACGGTCCCCGGTCTTGCCAGCCTCTATCTGACGCACGACTTCAACGGCCTCGTGCACGGCTTGAAGGACTGGCCACGTGCGGATCGACCTGTCGTGCCGATCGTGTTCTTCGCCTTTCGCATCATGGTCGGCGTGGCGTTGCTGATGCTCGTCGTCGTGGTGTGGGGTCTCGCGCTATGGCGCGGCCGGCGGCTCTTCGACAACCGCCGCTGGCTCGCGACGTGTCGCGTCGCGGGTCCGCTCGGCTTCATCGCCGTGATCGCCGGCTGGACGACGACCGAAGCGGGCCGCCAGC
>DASZGN010000128.1:0-7896 GCA_035938775.1 Trinickia sp. | reverse complement strand
AAGGTACGGGTGCGAGCCGCCGCCTGCGCAACTCCGGCAAGACGCCGGGGATCGTGTATGGCGCCGATGCTGAACCGCAACTGATCGAACTCGATCACAACGCCCTGTGGCACGCGCTGAAGAAGGAAGTTTTCCACTCGTCGATCCTCGAGCTCGAAGTGGCCGGCAAGGCGCAGCAAGTTCTGCTGCGCGACGTGCAATACCACCCGTTCCGTCAGATCGTGCTGCACGTCGATTTCCAACGTGTCGACCCGAAAAAGAAGCTGCACACCAAGGTACCCGTGCACTTCATGAATCAGGAAACGAACCCGGCCGTCAAGCTGGGCGGCGCGGTAATCTCGCACGTCATCAACGAAGTCGAAATCGAATGCCTGCCGGGCGACCTGCCGGAATTCGTCGAGCTCGACCTCGCCAAGATCGAAGCGGGCCAGTCGCTGCACGTGAAGGACATCACGCTGCCGAAGGGCGTGTCGCTCGTCGGTCACATCGAATCGGAAAACCCGGTCATCGCGTCGGCAACGATTCCGGCCGGTGCGGTTGCGAGCGAAACCGCCGCTGGCGAAGGCGAAACGCCGGCAGCATAAGGTCTTCGTCGAACGATATCCTCTCGATCCGTTTCAATGGAACGGACGACGTGACCCGCCGAGGCTTGCCCGGCGGGTTTTTTTTCGCTTATCTGCGGCTTCCTACTTGCATCGGTTCCCGAAGAACAATCATGATCAAGCTGATCGTTGGGCTCGGCAATCCGGGCGCCGAATACACCGCGACACGACACAACGCCGGGTTCTGGCTCGTCGATCAACTCGCGCGCGAGGCGGGCACGATGCTGCGCGATGAACGTCGCTTTCATGGCTTCTATGCGAAGGCGCGCCTGTACGGCAACGAGGTGCACCTGCTCGAGCCGCAAACGTATATGAATCGCTCGGGCCAATCGGTCGTCGCGCTCGCGCATTTCTTCAAGATCCTGCCCGATGAGATCCTCGTCGCGCATGACGAGCTCGACCTGCCGCCCGGCGCTGTCAAGCTCAAGCTAGGCGGCGGCAGCGGCGGCCATAACGGGCTCAAGGACATTTCCGCGCACCTGTCGTCGCAGCAGTACTGGCGGCTGCGGATCGGCATCGGACATCCGCGCGATCTCATACCTGAAGCGGCGCGCGCGGGCGCGAAGCCCGACGTCGCGAACTTCGTGCTGAAGCCGCCGCGCAAGGAAGAGCAGGATGTGATCGATGCGACGATCGAGCGCTCGCTCGCGGTAATGCCGCACGTCGTGAAAGGCGAACTCGAGCGCGCGATGATGCTATTGCATCGGAACGCATGAGGTAGGCCGGTAGGCCAGCTCAGGCGCCGCCGTTTGCCTTGGCGGCAGCCTTTGCCGCTTGCAGCGCGTGGTACTTCGCGAGAAGCCCTTCCGGCGTTTCCAGGTGTTGCGGGTCGCGTGGGATGCACTCCACGGGGCACACCTGCTGACATTGCGGTTCGTCGAAATGGCCGACGCATTCAGTGCATTTCGACGGGTCGATCACATAGATCTCCGGCCCCATCGAAATTGCGTCGTTCGGGCACTCGGGCTCGCACACGTCGCAATTGATGCACTCGTCGGTAATCATCAAGGCCATTGCTTTACTCACGTCAGGCCGGCACAGGTGCCGGCCGTATTGCAGGCGGCGCTCAGGGCTGCGTCGCCGAAGTCTGCGCCAATTGGGCGACCTTGTCCGTCAGCCACTTTTCGACCGACGGGAACACGAACTTGCTCACATCGCCACCCAATTGCGCGATCTCGCGCACGATCGTGCCCGAGATGAATTGATACTGATCGGACGGCGTCATGAACATCGTTTCGACGTCGGGCAGCAGGTAGCGGTTCATTCCGGCCATCTGAAACTCATACTCGAAGTCGGACACCGCCCGCAGCCCTCGCACGATCACTCGCGCATTGTTCACTCGCACGAAGTCCTTCAGCAGGCCCTTGAAGCTCATCACCTGCACGTTCGGATAATGGCCCAGCACTTCGCGCGCAATATCCAGCCGCTCCTGCAGCGTGAAAAACGGCTTCTTGTTGCGGCTGTCAGCGACGCCCACTACGAGCGTATCGAAAATACTTGATGCGCGCCGCACGAGGTCCTCGTGACCGCGCGTGAGAGGGTCAAACGTACCCGGGTACACGGCGACTACCATGAGCATCTCCTGTGATCATCGATTCGGGGCGCGGGGCATGCATTTGTTCCAAGGATGCTGCCAGCCGCGACGCGCGTCGCGCCAAGGCCCCGCATTTACGCTTTTTGGAAACGCGCATTATTCATCATTTTCGCGCCGCAGCAAATGATAGTGAACCGCGCCGGCTTTGCTCCGGCGCACGATTGCCCAACCCGCAAGCGGCGGCGTGCCTTCGAGCTCGAGCGGCTCGCCCGATTCCACATACAGAAAACCGTCGGGGGCCACAAGCGGCGCGGCCAGCTCGAGCGCTTGCGCGAGCAGCCCGTCGCCGAACGGCGGATCGAGAAAAACGACATCGAAGGAGCCTGGCGCGAGGCGCGAGGCGAGCCGCAGCCCGTCGGCCTCGGCGATTTCGATCATCTTCGCCGCCAAGCGTGCCTGGTTCTCGCGCAATTGCCGCGCCGCGCGCGCATTGCGCTCGATCATCAGAACACGCTCAGCGCCCCTTGAGGCCGCCTCGAAGCCCAGCGCACCGCTGCCGGCAAAGAGATCGAGGCAACGCTGGCCGTCGAGCCGCTGCCCGAGCCAGTTGAAGAGCGTCTCGCGCACGCGATCGGGCGTCGGACGCAGACCGTCGAGATCAAGCACCGGCAACGGCGTACGCTTCCAATCGCCGCCGATGATGCGAATCGTATGGGCCTTGCCGCGGCCGGACGGTGCGCCCGGTGCGCGCGACACGGATGAAGAATGGGACATGCGAGAGTCGCGAGAGTCGAATTCGAACGGAGGATGTCTCGCGCATGGGAGGGATTCGCGCGCGAAACGGACGACCAACGTTACCACAGCGCGGCCGCTGGCGCGCTCCTTGCCGAGCGCCAAGCGGGCCACGCCTGATAAAATAGCCCGCTTCCAAGCGCATTGCCGCATCCGCGTCTCGGCCCCATTTCCATGGCTAAACGCCGTCGCCAGCCGCGCGGCGGCTACGCCCCGCAATTCCCCCATCACCTAGACCATGTTCAGTTTCTTCAAACGATTCAAGGGCTCGAAAGCGCCCGAAGTGGCTCAGGATACGAGCGATACGAGCGAAGCCGCGCGTGAGCAGCCCGCACCGCCTTCGACCGAAGAAGCGCGGCCCGCCGCCGTTGCGAATCAGCCCTATACGCCCCCGCCGGCTCTTTCGATGAACGCCGCGCCGGCGAGCGCTCCGGTCGCACCCGGGTCGCAAGCGCGGATCGCGGCAGCGACCGCGCCTGAACAGGAGGCGGACGCCGAGACGGGAGCCGTCACGGACACAGAACCGGAAACCGTCGAGATCGTCCCGCCCCCCGAGCCGGAGCCGGCGGTCAAGCAGTCGTGGCTGGCCCGCCTGAAGTCGGGCCTGTCGAAGACGAGCGCGGGCTTGAGCGGCATTTTCATCGGCACGAAGATCGACGAGGAGCTGTACGAGGAGCTCGAAACGGCGCTGCTGATGTCGGATGCCGGCGTGGAAGCCACCGACCACCTGCTCGGCGCGCTGCGCGAACGAGTCCGCGCGCAGCGTCTCACCGAGCCGCAGCAAGTGAAAGCCGCATTGCGCGGGTTAATCGTCGATTTGCTCAAGCCGCTCCAGAAGTCGCTCGTGCTCGGGCGCGCGCAGCCGATGGTCATGATGATCGCGGGCGTCAACGGCGCGGGCAAGACGACAACGATCGGCAAGCTCGCGAAGCACCTTCAGCATTTCCGTCAGTCGGTGCTGCTTGCCGCTGGCGACACGTTCCGCGCAGCCGCGCGCGAGCAGCTGTCGATTTGGGGCGAACGCAACAACGTGACCGTCGTTTCGCAGGAAAGCGGCGACCCGGCCGCCGTCATCTTCGATGCCGTCAACGCCGCGCGCGCACGCAAGATCGACGTCGTGATGGCCGACACGGCGGGACGCCTGCCCACGCAACTGCACTTGATGGAAGAGCTGCGCAAGGTCAAGCGCGTGATCGGCAAGGCGTTCGACGGCGCGCCGCATGAAGTGCTGCTCGTCATCGATGCCAACACCGGGCAGAACGCGCTCGCGCAGGTGAAGGCGTTCGACGATGCGCTCTCGCTCACGGGGCTCATCGTCACGAAGCTCGACGGCACGGCGAAGGGCGGCATCCTCGCGGCCATCGCGCGGCAGCGGCCTGTGCCGGTCTACTTCATCGGCATAGGCGAGAAGCTGGAAGACCTTCAGCCGTTCAACGCCGAGGAATTCGCGGATGCGCTGCTCGGCTGAGCACTGATCGCGCACAACGCGTCAAGGGCGCCGTACCTCGAACGCGTTGAGCGGCCCCGCCCCGCTCACTCGCAATCGGGTTGCACTCCCGGCGCCGCGCGTGCGAAGGCGTCGAGCTGCATCGCGTTATCGTTGATGCGCTGGATGGTCGGATAGCGTTCCGTATCGACATTGAAGCGCTGCGCATTGAAGACCTGCGGCACGAGGCAAAGGTCGGCAAGCGTCGGCGCATCGCCGAATACGAATTTGCCCGTGCGCGGATCGGCGGCAAGCACTGCCTCGAGTGTGCTGAAGCCGCCCTCCACCCAATGCCGGTACCAGGCGTTCTTCGCGTCGTCGCTCACGCCGAGCTCGTGTTTCAAGTACTTGAGCACCCGCAGATTGTTCAGCGGATGAATCTCGCAAGCCAGTTGCAAGGCCACCGATCGGACGTATGCGCGGTCGAGCGGCTCGCGCGGCAAGAGCGGCGGGTTTGGATGGGTTTCGTCGAGATACTCGATGATGGCTAGCGACTGATGCAACAAGGCGTCGCCGACCACGAGCGTTGGCACGAGCGCATCGGGGTTCAGCTTCCGATAGTCGGACATCAGTTGCTCGCCGCCTGAGCGCAGCAAATGCACGGGCGCGTAGTCGCAGGGAAGTTGCTTGAGGTTCAGCGCGATGCGCACGCGATACGAAGCGGAGCTGCGGAAGTAGCTGTAGAGCTTCATCGAAACACTCCTCAGCACTCGCTTAGACGACACGCACGTTGAATTCGCCGAGCCCCTCGACGCCCCCGGTCATCAGATCGCCCTTCACCACCGCACCGACGCCTTCGGGCGTGCCCGTGAAGATGAGATCGCCGGGCTGTAGCGTGAAGAGCGTCGACAGGAAAGCGATGGTCTCCGGCACCGACCAGATCAATTGCGATACGTCGGAGCGCTGCTTTTCCTCGCCATTGACCTTCAGCCAGATCGCGCCGCGCTCGACGTGCCCGGTCTTCGAAACGGGATGGATGGGCCCAAGCGGCGCCGAGTGATCAAACCCCTTGCCGACATCCCACGGCCGGCCGAGCTTCTTGGCTTCGGTTTGCAGGTCGCGGCGCGTCATGTCAAGGCCGAGCGCGTAGCCGAACACATGCTCGAGCGCGCGTTCGACCGCGATATCGCGGCCACCCTTGCCGATGGCCACCACGAGCTCCATTTCGTAATGCACATTGCTCGAGCGCGAGGGATAGGGAAATTCGCCCGTGGCGCCGGGTGCGACGTACAGCACGGCATCGGCCGGTTTCGCGAAGAAGAACGGCGGCTCGCGGTCGGGATCATGGCCCATCTCGCGCGCATGCGCTTCATAGTTGCGGCCGACGCAATAGATGCGACGTACCGGAAAACGCCGCCCGGCATCGATATCGACACCACCGGCGCCTTCGGCAATCGGCACCGCGACCGGCGGCGCCGGTTCAAACGCGTAGTCCATCCCGTTCTCCATGTTGTACCGAGTAATGCCGCAGCAAAATGCACGCCGCGCGCGAAAGCAGGGAGTGTAACGCGGCGAATCGCGCCACGCTGCGGTGAACCATGGCGTGTGGGGCAACCAGCGCAACTTGCCATCTCGCGACGAATGCGGTACTCAATGAGCTTTGGAATCTTTCGTTGGGCGACGCCCCGCGCCCGGCCTTTCTCTCGATGACTCAAGCCGCCGATACCCCGCTCGCCGCGCCCTTTCCCTGCGCCCGCTTCATCAAGGAGATCGGGCGAGGACCGAACGGTGCGCGTGCACTCTCAACCGACGATACGTATGCGCTCTATAGCGCGATGCTTGATGGCCGCGTGTCGGATCTGGAGCTTGGCGCCATCTTGCTCGCGTATCGCGTGAAAGGCGAGTCCGCTGACGAGCTTGCCGCCATGCTGGCTGCCGCACATGCATCGCTCGAACACGTGCATGTGCCCGATGGCCCATACCGCGCCGTCTCGATTCCGAGCTACAACGGTGCGCGCAAGCACCCGAATCTGGTGCCGCTGCTCGCGTTGTTGCTGGCGCGCGAAGGGGTGCCGACGCTCGTGCACGGTGTCACCGTCGATCCGGGTCGCGTGACGAGCGCCGAAATCTTTGTGCAACTCGGTATCGAAACCGCCGCTTCGCATGAAGCGATCGAAGGCGGTCTCGCCAAGCGCCGGGTGTCGTTCGCGCCCATCGAGGTGCTGGCGCCCAAGCTCGCGAGGCTTTTGGCGCTGCGCCAAGTGATGGGCGTGCGCAACTCGACGCACACGCTCGTGAAGATTCTGCAGCCGTTCTCGCCCGCGGGCTTGCGTCTCGTGAATTACACGCACCCGCCGTACCGGGAGAGTCTGGCCACGCTGTTTCTCGGCCATCCTGACGCGGCGGCCGGAGGCGCATTGCTCGCGCGCGGCACCGAGGGCGAAGCCGTGGCCGACACACGTCGGCAAGTGCAGATCGACTGGCTGCACGACGGTGTCAGCGAGACGCTTGCCACAGCCGAGCGCTCGTCGCCCGAAAGCGCGGAGGTGGAACTCCCCGAGGCGCGCGATGCCGCGACGACGGCTGCGTGGATCGATGCGGTATTGAAAGGCGAGGCACCGGTGCCGCCGACGCTCGCGCGGCAAGTCGAGATGATCGCGCGTATCGTAAAGTGCTGAGCGCGAGTCGCGTAATCGCGTGTCAGGGCATGCAACGTATGGCATTCGCGCGCGTCCAACCCGAACCATGCGGTTGACACATCCCTGCGCCGTGAAATACAGTGCCCCCATGCGTTCCTTTCCGAACTCCCTCCGAATTACCTCCGGCCGCCTAGCGCGGCCGCTATCGCTACGACTAGCGTAATCAGCCAGCCGTAGCGCCGCGCGTCATTTGCGCGGTCCGCTCGCAGTTCCCGTAGCAGCCCTTACCCAACCGTAGTTCCTTCTACAACCTGTAGTCGTCAGCATTCGTCCCGAATACCGTTCGGACGAATCGCGCAAGCGCCGGCGCGGCAGCATCGCGTCTTCGCAAGGTGAGCCATACGCTCGATCTCGCCGCGTTTGCGCAGACGACCCGCATGAACGAGGTCCCCGATGCAACGCCCGCCCGCCGAAAAATATCGTCCTTTCCCGCCCGTGCGCCTCGCCGGACGCAAGTGGCCCAACCGCACCATCGAGCGCGCGCCGATCTGGATGAGCACCGATCTGCGCGAGGGCAACCAATCGCTTATCGAGCCGATGAGCGTTGCCCAGAAGGTGGAATTCTTCGACATGCTTGTGGCGATCGGCTTCAAGGAGATCGAAGTCGGCTTCCCGTCGGCCTCGCAAACCGACTTCGATTTCGTGCGCAAGCTCATAGACGAAAAGCGCATCCCCGATGACGTGACGATCGAAGTGCTCGTGCAGTCGCGCGAGGACCTCATCGCCCGTACTTTCGACGCCCTCGAAGGCGTGCGGCGCGCCATCGTTCACCTCTATAACGCGACGAGCCCATCGTTTCGCCGCATCGTGTTCAACGCCTCCAAAGCGCAGGTCAAAGCACTT
>DASZGN010000127.1:0-4539 GCA_035938775.1 Trinickia sp. | reverse complement strand
AACTCGGCGACATGCGCGTTCCAGATCACTCGGCAAAAGCCGGGGTAGTCGTGCTCGTCGGCCAGGATGACGCGCATTGCATCGTCCTGCCACAGCACGACACCGCCTTCCTCACGGCACAATACGCAATCCATTGTTGTCCTTTAACGTCGACAGGCGGTATTACACCAGCACGCGCTCGATCCCACCATTGTTCGCGCGCGCAACGTAGTCGGCCATCCAGTCCTCCCCCAGCAGGTGGCGCGCGATTTCGACGACGATGTAATCCGCCTCGATGTCGGCATCCTCGTTGTAGCGCGAGAGCCCTTGCAGGCACGACGGGCAGCTCGTCAGCACCTTGATGTCGGCCCCGCCGTTTGCGGCGCCCGCTGCCGCATCGATGCCGCGCAGCTTCGCCGCGCCCTTCCTGATCTCTTCTTCCTTGCGAAAGCGCACTTGCGTCGAGATGTCGGGGCGCGTCACGGCGAGCGTGCCCGATTCGCCGCAGCAACGATCGTTCTTCTCGATCTTGTAGCCGTCCTTGTCCGTGCCCATCAGCTCGTTGACGAGCTTGACCGGGTCCATCGTCTTGATCGGCGTGTGGCAGGGATCGTGATACATGTACCGCGTGCCCGTCACGCCGTCGAGCTTGATACCCTTCTCCAGCAGGAACTCGTGGATATCGATGATCCGGCAGCCCGGGAATATCTTGTCGAATTCGTAGCCCGCCAACTGGTCGTAGCAGGTCCCGCACGAGACGACGACCGTCTTGATGTCGAGATAGTTGAGTGTGTTGGCCACGCGGTGAAAGAGCACGCGATTGTCGGTGACGATCTGCTCGGCCTTATCGAACTGCCCGGCCCCGCGCTGCGGATAGCCGCAGCACAGATACCCCGGCGGCAGCACCGTTTGCACGCCCGCCTCCCAAAGCATCGCCTGCGTCGCAAGCCCCACCTGCGAGAAAAGCCGCTCGGAGCCGCAGCCCGGGAAATAGAACACCGCTTCCGAATCGACGCTCGTCGTCTTCGGGTTGCGAATGATCGGCACGATCTTGTTGTCTTCGATGTCGAGCAGCGCGCGCGCCGTCTTCTTCGGCAGGTTGCCCGGCATTTTCTTGTTGACGAAGTGGATCACCTGCTCGACCACCGGCGGCTTGCCGGTTGTCGCCGGCGGATGCGCGGTCTGCTTCTTCGCGAACTTCTTGAGCACGTCGTTGCCGAGACGCTGCGCCTTGTAGCCAATGCCCATCATCGCCGTGCGCGCGACGTTGATCGTCTGCGGATTCGTCGCGTTCAGGAAGAACATGCCCGCCGCCGCGCCCGGGTTGAACTTCTTCTTGCCCATCTTGCGCAGCAGATTGCGCATGTTCATCGACACGTCGCCGAAGTCGATCTTCACCGGGCACGGCGTCGCGCACTTATGGCAGACAGTGCAGTGATCGGCCACGTCGTTGAATTCGTCCCAATGCTTGATCGACACGCCGCGGCGCGTCTGCTCCTCGTACAGGAACGCTTCGATGAGCAGCGAGGTGGCGAGAATCTTGTTGCGCGGGCTGTAGAGCAGGTTCGCGCGCGGCACGTGCGTCGCGCACACGGGCTTGCACTTGCCGCAGCGCAGGCAGTCCTTCACCGAATCGGCA
Organism: Trinickia sp.; assembly: GCA_035938775.1. GTDB lineage: Bacteria > Pseudomonadota > Gammaproteobacteria > Burkholderiales > Burkholderiaceae > Trinickia. The sequence goes on along the minus strand of DASZGN010000127.1, from coordinate 2,921 downwards.
ATCGCGCCGATGTCCGACTGTTGCATGATCAGCGACTCGTAGCCCATCAGCCCGAAGCTCGGCGTGTAGGCGTTGCGCAGGTCCGCGCCCGGCAGCAGCTTGCCCTTGTTGAAGCGGCCCTCCGGATCGATGCGCTCCTTGTACGCGCGAAACTCGGCGATCTCTTCTTCGGTCAGGAACTCGAGCTTCGTGATGCCGATGCCGTGCTCGCCCGAAATCACGCCGTCGAGCGAACGCGCAAGCCGCATGATGCGCTCGACCGCGGCGTGCGCATCTTGCAGCATCTCGTAGTTGTCGGAGTTGACGGGGATATTCGTGTGAACATTGCCGTCGCCCGCGTGCATGTGCAACGCGACAAACACCCGGCCGCGCAAGACCTTCTTGTGGATCGACTGCGCTTCGTCGAGGATCGGCTTGAACTCGCCGCCGTTGAAGATCTGCCGCAGCTCGGCGCGGATCTCCTGCTTCCACGACACGCGCACCGTGCGGTCCTGCGTCACATGAAAGAGCGTGGTGTCGGCTTGCGCATCGACGCGGTCCGCGAATTTCTCGGCAAGCGCTTCGTAGCCCAGCTGCACCAGCGAGTGCTGCGCTTCGCACAACGGCATGTCGAGCTTGTCGCGCAAGAACTCCCAGCGCGCGCGCACGCGGCGCAGCATGTCGAGCGCCTGCTGCACGCGGTCTTCGAGCAGCTCGGCGCTCGGGATCTCGTTGGCGTCGTCGGACTTGCCGAGCGGAAGATTGCCCGCCTTGAAAAACGCCTCGAGCGCATCGACAAGCTGCAGCTTGTTCTTGACCGACAACTCGATGTTGATGCGCTCGATGCCGTCGGTGTACTCGCCCATGCGGCCGAGCGGGATCACCACGTCCTCGTTGATCTTGAACGCGTTCGTATGCTTGGCGATCGCCGCCGTGCGGCTGCGGTCGAGCCAGAAGCGCTTGCGCGCCTCCGCGCTGACCGCAACGAACCCCTCGCCGCTCTTGCCGTTCGCCATGCGCACGACTTCGGAGGTGGCCGTGGCAACCGCATCCGCATCGTCGCCGACGATATCGCCGATCAGCACCATCTTCGGAAACGCGTTGCGCTTGGACTTCGTCGCATAGCCGACCGCGCGCAAGTAGCGCTCGTCGAGATGCTCGAGGCCCGCGAGAATCGCCCCGCCGTTTTTCGCCGTCTCGAACAGGTAGTCCTTGATCTCGACGATGCTCGGAATCGCCTCGCGCGCCTGCCCGAAAAATTCGAGGCACACCGTGCGCATGTGCGCCGGCATCTTGTGCAGGACCCAGCGCGCCGAGGTGATAAGCCCGTCGCAGCCTTCCTTCTGCACGCCCGGCAGGCCCGCGAGGAACTTGTCGGTGACGTCCTTGCCGAGCCCTTCCTTGCGAAAACGCCGCCCTTCGATCGCGAGCTGCTCCGTGCGCAGCAGCTTCTCGCCCGGCGCGTATTCGCCGTCGAACCATTTGAGCTCGAAGCGCGCCACGTCGATATCGTGAATCTTGCCGAGGTTGTGCGCGAGCCGCGTGACTTCGAGCCAGTTGCCTTGCGGGTCGACCATGCGCCACCAGGCGAGGTTGTCGAGCGCCGTGCCCCACAGCACCGCCTTCTTGCCGCCGGCATTCATCGCGACGTTGCCGCCGATGCACGAGGCGTCGAGCGAAGTCGGATCGACAGCGAACACGTAGCCGGCCGCCTCCGCCGCCTCGGTCACGCGCCGCGTGACGACGCCCGCACCCGAGAAAATGGTCGGCACTTTGCGCTCGACGCCCGGCAGGTCGGTGAGCTCGACCGCGCCCAGCTCTTCGAGCTTCTCGGTGTTGATGACCGCGGCAAACGGCGTGAGCGGCACCGCGCCGCCCGTGTAGCCCGTGCCGCCGCCCCGCGGAATCACCGTGAGGCCGAGCTCGAAGCACGCTTTGATGAGACCCGCGATTTCGGCCTCGGTATCGGGCGTGAGGACAACGAACGGATATTCGACGCGCCAGTCGGTGGCGTCCGTCACGTGCGAAACGCGCGAGAGCCCGTCGAAGCGGATGTTGTCCTTTTGCGTGCAGCGTCCGAGCACCCGCATCGCGCGGCGGCGCAGCTCGGCGCTCGTCTCGAATTCGCCGGCGAACGCCTCGACGGCGCGCCGCGCCGCGACGACGAGCATTTCGACGCGCGCAGCCCGATCGATGCCGGCTTCGTCGCCATGCGCGACGAGATCCGCGCGGCGGCGCTTCTCGATCTCGTTCAAACGATGGTTGAGCGCTTCGATGAGCAGCGTTCGGCGCTTCGGGTTGTCGAGCAGGTCGTCTTGCAGATAGGGATTGCGGCGCACGACCCAGATGTCGCCGAGCACCTCGTACAGCATGCGGGCGGAGCGGCCCGTGCGGCGCTCGTTGCGCAACTCGTCGAGCACTTTCCACGCTTCGTCGCCCAAGAGGCGGATGACGATTTCGCGGTCCGAGAACGACGTGTAGTTGTACGGAATTTCCCGCAGGCGCGGTTCAGGATCGGCGGCCAAGGCGGCAGCGGCGCCGTTCGGATCGAAAACTTGTGGTGCGTTCATGGTCGGACGGCTCGATATGCCCGCCGCGCTGATCGTGACCGAACGCGCGGCCGGCTGCGCTTTTTAGCGCGAAGAATTCTGAAAACCTGGCTTCGGGAGCGAGAGGCTGCCGCGCGATGCGGCGCCGGCCAATCTTCGTAAAGCAAGTGCGGGCATCAGCCGCACGATCGCGCGTGCCGGGCGTGCCGTTGCGCCGCAGGGCGCGCTTCTCGCGGCACGGGTGTCACATGGGCGGTCCGAGGCTGCCAGCGCATTTTCCGGTCGGTCCTGATTTCAAAACGAAATTCTACCCCATCATCTCATTACGGGTGGATGGGCGAAGGCGCTGGAAACGCGCCGTCCGAGGGCCTGCCGCCCCGCGCCGGCAGGCTT
>DASZGN010000126.1:0-4549 GCA_035938775.1 Trinickia sp. | reverse complement strand
CAGGCCGAGGAAGCGATGAACTTCTACACGTCCGTGTTCAAGCGTTCGAAGCCCGGCGACATCATGCGTTACGGCGACGCCGGCCCCGGACCGAAGGGTGCCGTGATGAGCGCCTCATTCGAGCTCGACGGTCAGGAATTCATCGCCCTGAATGGCGGCCCGAATCCCGAGTTCAGGTTCACGTCGGCCATTTCGTTCTTCATCAAGTGCGCAACCCAGGATGAAGTCGACGAGCTCTGGGACAAGCTCTCCGAAGGCGGCGAGACGCTGCAATGCGGCTGGCTGCGCGACAGGTTCGGCATTACGTGGCAAGTCGTGCCGACCGTGCTTGGCGACATGCTGCAGGACAAGGATGCCGCGCGTTCGGCCCGCGTGATGCGCGCCATGATGCAAATGCGCAAGCTCGACATCGCAACGTTGCAAAGGGCTTACGAAGGCCAATAGCCAATAGCAACGTTCGATAAGCAACGGTATGTCGATTGTCGAACCATGTCGCCGCAGCTATATTCATCGAAGCGGGCACGCCCCGATGGGTAGCACATGCGCACACGAAAGACCGCCGGCGCAAGGCGGTTCGAAGACCGGGTTCGGGGGCACACTGCCGGCGCTCGCGCCGGCTTGACGTCGCGCACGACTTTGGAGCCCACATGACAGATGCCGTGACAGGTCGGCGGCGCCGCCGCGCGCAGAAGCCGGCACCGGCGCGCCGACGATTCGTGCTGGGCGCGTGCGCATCGGCCGCTGCGCTTTCGTTTGCCGGCGCGCTTGGCGTGCGGTTCGGCACACAGCCGGCACTCGCTTTCGCGCCGCCTGCGGGTGGCGGCTTCGATGCGTTCATCGCACTCTCGCAGCAATTGACGGGGCGCACGGCGTTCGATGCGACGCTCGGCAAGCGCATCTACGACGCGCTCGCGAAAGCCGACGGCGGATTCGTCGCGAACATCGCCGTGCTCAACACGTGGCTGAAGACGCACGGCGGCGTGCCGAGCGATGCCGTTACCGCCGCGCTCGCCGCTGAAAGCGCGCAGCTTGCGAAGACGGTCGGCGAGGTGATGCGCGCGTGGTATCTCGGCCTCGTCGGCGACGCGCTGCCAAACGTCCAAGTGCTCGCGTACGAGCACGCGCTGATGTTCGATCCGGTGAAGGACGTCCTCACGATTCCCTCGTATTGCCGCGACGTGCCGTTTTACTGGGCGCGCAAGCCCGCCATGCCTGCGCTCCCATCCGCATAGCTGACCGACTGGCACGCGCTTCTCGATGCGGCCGGCTGCACAGGCGCGTTGCGGGCAGCGGGTTTCAAGTTTTCACGGGCATGCGCTTTGCGCGGCGACGCCCGTCGAATGACGGATCGAATACGCGAAGACGAAGAGCACATGGCCAACAACCTTTCCGCCGATGTCGTCGTGGTCGGCTCCGGCGTGGCAGGCAGCCTTGTCGCGCATCAGCTGGCGCTGGCGGGCGCGTCGGTGATCGTGCTCGAAGCGGGGCCGCGCCTGCCGCGTTGGCGCATCGTCGAGAACTTCCGCAACGCTCCGGCGAAGGCCGATTTCGCGACGCCGTATCCGTCGATGCCTTACGCGCCGCATCCCCAGTACTCGCCCGAGAATGGCTATCTGATCCAGAAAGGCGATTACCCCTACCACTCGCAGTACCTGAGGCTCGTCGGCGGCACGACGTGGCACTGGGCGGCGGCCACGTGGCGCTTGCTGCCGTCGGATTTCAGACTGAAGACGCTTTACGGCGTCGGCCGCGACTGGCCGTATCCCTACGAGACGCTCGAACCGTGGTACTACGCGGCTGAAGTGCAGCTGGGCGTGTCGGGCCCCGACACGTCGATCGATCTCGGTTCGCCGCGCGCGAAGCCCTATCCGATGGCGCAATTGCCATTGTCATATCTCGACACGCGCTTTAGCGATGTGCTCAACGCGAACGGCTTCAAGGTGGTGCCCGAGCCGGTCGCGCGCAACAGCCGCCCATACGACGGGCGTCCTACGTGCTGCGGCAACAACAATTGCATGCCGATCTGTCCGATCGCGGCGATGTACACCGGTGCGGTGCATGCCGAGAAGGCGGAGCAGGCCGGCGCGCAGCTCGTGCCTCAGGCGGTCGTCTATCGGATCGAGCCGGACGCAAAAGGGATCATCACGACGGTGCACTTTCGCGACCCCGCCGGCGGTACGACCCGCGTGACGGGCAAGCTCTTCGTGCTGGCGGCGAACGGCATCGAGACCCCGAAGCTGATGCTGATGTCGAACACCGACAAGTACCCGCGCGGCATCGGCAACAGCTCCGACCAGGTGGGCCGCAACCTGATGGACCATCCGGGCACGGGCGTGAGCTTTCTCGCGAACGAAGCGCTGTGGCCGGGGCGCGGGCCGATGGAGATGACCTCGATCGTCAACCTTCGCGACGGCCCGTTTCGCGCCGAGTACGCCGCGAAGAAGCTGCATCTGTCGAACGGCGTGCCGACGATGGCGATCACGGCCGCACTCCTGCAAAAGGGCGTGACGGGCGCCGAGCTCGATCGGCAGATTCGCGACCGTTCTGCGCGCACGCTGACGATCAACAGCTTTCACGAGCACCTGCCCGAGCCTCAGAACCGGATCGTGCCGTCGGCTGATCACCGGGACGCGCTCGGCATTCCGCAGCCCGAGATCCGCTACTCGATCAACGAGTACGTGAAAAAGAGCGCCGCACACACGCACGAGGCGTATGCGCGGATCGCGGGTCTTTTCGGGGGCACCGAAGTGACGTTCGACGACCGCTTTGCGTCGAACAACCACATCATGGGCACGACGATCATGGGCAACGACCCGGCCGATTCGGTCGTCGATGCCGATTGCCGCACGCACAACCATCCGAATCTGTATCTGGCGACGAGCGGCGTGATGCCGAGCGCCGCGTCGGTCAACTGCACGCTGACGATTGCGGCGCTGGCGCTGCGGCTTGCCGACAAGCTCAAGCACGAACTCTGATTGCTCGATGACGTGAAGAGAACAGCGATGACGAGCCCGCGATATCGCCCCGGTCCGACCACACAGCACGACAATGCGGCGGCGCGGCACGCGCCCCGGCGCGCGGGGCGCATGGCGGGCATCGCCGCGGGGTTTTCGCTCATGGCGCTCCTTCTTGTCTGGCAAGCGTCGCACGACGACGATAACGTGCCGGCCGACGAACTGCCGCTCGCCGCGGCCCAGGCGCAAAGCGCTCCGGGCGCGTCGAATGCGGCAGGCGCGACAGGCACATCGCGAGCGCCGGCGATACCGGATACAACGCCCGCTCCCGCGCGACGCGACACCGCAGCCGCCGCCGCCGATCTCGTGAAGCGTGGGGAATACCTCACGCGTGCGGGCGATTGCGTGGCCTGCCATACGGCGGACAAGGGCCGCCCATTCGCGGGCGGCCTGCCGATCGGCACGCCATTCGGCACGATCTACACGCCGAACATTACGCCGGACCCCGACACGGGCATCGGCCGCTGGACCGACGCCGAATTCGTGCGCGCGATGCGCGAAGGCGTTGGCAAGCGAGGCGAGCGGCTTTATCCCGCGTTTCCGTACACCGCATACACGCGCCTGGCCGAGCGCGACGTGCTCGCGATCCGCGCGTACCTGGCGACGCTCGCGCCGATCCACTACACACCGCCGCGCAACGAGCTCGTCTTCCCGTTCAACCAGCGCTGGCTGATGTTCTTCTGGAATCTGCTCAATTTCCACGAGGGGCGCTTCGTGCCGAACCCGAATCAGAGCCCGCTGTGGAACCGCGGCGCGTACCTTGTCGAAGGTCTTGCGCATTGCGAGGAGTGCCATACGCCGCGCAATTTCATGCAGGGGTTGAAGACGACCGATCGTTTCTCGGGCGAAGTACAAGCGGGCTGGCAGGCATACAACATTACGCCTGACAAGACGGACGGCATCGGCGATTGGCGCGACGACGAGCTCGCGCGCTATCTCGCGACGGGCGTCGCGTCGGGGCGGGCGAGTGCGGCGGGGCCGATGGCCGATGTCGTCAGCTACAGCACGCAGTACTTGAGCGCGGAGGATTTGCGCGCGATCGGCGTCTATCTTCGTTCGCTGCCGCCGGTGGGGGGCAATGCGACGCGCGCGCGCGACCAATGGGGCAAGCCAGCCGACGACGTGGGGCACTTGCGCGGCACGGCTGTCGCGGGCGTGAACGGCGCGCAGCTTTTCGTCGCCAATTGCGCGACGTGCCACGCCTGGACCGGGCTGGGCGTGGGCGGCGACGCGCCGCTCGCGTATCCCTCGCTGATTCACAACAGCGTCGTCGGCGCGGCGGATGCCGGGAATCTGGCGATGGTGATCCTGCACGGCGTCGACAGACAGACGAAAGAGGCCGACGTGTTGATGCCTGGCTTTGCCGCTGAGCTCGACGATGACCAGATCGCCGCGATCGCGAACTACGTGACGCAGCGCTTCGGCAATCCGCACGCGACGCTCTCGGCGGCCGATGTCTCAAAGCTGCGCACACGCCAGCAATGATCAGTCGGAAGACGAGCGAGCGCCGCGGTTGGCACCCTTTGTCTCTGAAA
>DASZGN010000125.1:0-6908 GCA_035938775.1 Trinickia sp. | reverse complement strand
GTGCTCGAAGTGCTCGAAGTGCTCGAAGTGCTCGAAGTGCTCGAACTGCTCGAACTGCTCGAACTGCACGATGCACGATAGGCAGAGAAGTGTCGGCGTGCGCACCTATTCTCTCAAAAAAGAGCAAGGCCCATGACGAGTACGCACGCCAAGGCTTCTTCACACGTTTGGCGGCTACAATTGCGCAGCGCCGCATTCGTCCGACACATTCCCGATTCCATTCATGCGCAATTCCGCTGGGGCTTACCTTCTTGGCCCGCTATTGAAGAGCGTTTCACGTTCCTTCTATCTGACATTGGGCGTGCTGCCCGCAGGCATGCGCGACCCGGTTGGCCTGGCGTATTTGCTTGCGCGCGCCGCCGATACGATCGCCGATACTGCGCTGATTTCCTCAGACGAGCGCCTTGCGCTGCTGCTGGCGCTGCGCGCGCATGTGAACGGCGAGGCCGATGACGGCACGTTGTTCGTCCGACTTGCGGGGGAGGTCGCAGGGCAGCAGGCGTTGCAGGACGAGAAGCGGCTGCTCGAATCGCTCGAGCCTGCGCTTGCCGTGCTCGCGCAATTGAACGAAGCGGACCGGCAAGCGGTGCGCGAAATCGTGACGACGCTTACCACCGGCATGGAATTCGATTTGCGCACGTTCCCCGACGAGCGCTCCGGGCACATCGTCGCGCTTGGCGAATGGGACGAGCTGGATCGGTACACGTACCTGGTTGCGGGTTGCGTCGGCGAGTTCTGGACGAAGATGACCTATGCGCACTTACCGGGAACGCTCAAGGGCGATACAGCCGAGATCGTCGCGCGCGGTATCCGCTTCGGCAAGGCGTTGCAGATGACAAACGTACTGCGCGACTGCGGCAAGGACCTGCGCATCGGACGCTGCTATTTGCCGGCAGCGATGCTCGATCGCTTCGGCTTGAGTCCGCAAGCGTTGTTGCAGCCCGATGCTTCGCTTCGCGCCCGGCCGCTCGTGATCGAGCTGATCGGCAAGACGCTTGCGCTTTACCGTGACGCGCTCGATTACACGTTTGCGATTCCGGCGCGCTCGGTGCGCTTGCGGCTCGCTTGCCTGTGGCCGATTTTCATCGGGCTGGAGACGCTGCTGCTGTTGGTTGGCAACGACGCGTGGCTTGATCCGCAAAGGGCTTCGAAGATACGGCGCAATGACGTGTATCGAATCGTGGCGCGCTCGACGTTGACGGTCATGTCGGAAAGGATGCTGCGCGGGTGGGCGCGGCGGCTGATGCAAGACATCGAAGCGGCGGTGCCGAGGTAGCGGAGCGGGGGACTGCCTGTCATCTGTTGAACGACAGGACAATGCAGATGATGTTGATCACGCGGCCGCGGCCCGACTTCGCCAGATGCGGCAGGGCGAGCCGGGTAAAGCGCGCAATTCTGGTGCAATTCGGAGCGAGCTGAAGGCCGCACCGCGATGCCCCGGAGCCGTGTCGCAGCTTCCGCTTGCAGCGAAGCCGTTTTTTTCTCATCGTTGCGGTGAGCCGCATCAAGTGGGGTCGCGCCGCCATGCGTTCGGCGAAAAAACAGCGGCACACCTTACGGTTGCCGCCTTTCTGATGCGGGAAACAACAGCCAATGGCCAAGCATCAGCCGCCGATGGCGCGTGCCGCTCCGTTGAGCTCCTCGTTCAGCACGTGTTCTTCGTCGCCGGACAGGCCGCCGCCGTGTTGCGCGGACATGTCGTGCGCTTCCTGGCGGATAACCTCGAGACGGTGATGCAGCGCACCGCCTTGGGGCGGAGGATAGAAGCCTTCGTCGACACGATGATCGATGCGTCGATGCAGGTTATCTATGCGCCCATTGATCTGCGTTAAGCGCTCCAGCGCGACCTCGTGCGGGTTGGGTCGCGGCGCGGGCGGCGGTGCGCTGCTTTGCGGCGGGGGCGTGACGACGCATGCCGCCAGCGCCGAAATCAATGCGCCGCAGCCGAGCGCGCGAATAAAACGTTGCATCCCATTCTCCTTGTATCGATGCGTGTGGTCGGACACGACAAAAACGGCTCGTCGAAGCGGTGCGATGACATCGCACCGCTTCTGAGTTGTAACGAAGTCTTAAAGACTATCGATCGAGTAATAGCGCGCGATGACAGGGCGTCACGCCGCGGCGCGCGCAAACGGTAGCCGCCGGCCTTCGAGTGCACTTTGTTCGGCGAGTTCGATGATCGTCATTACATCGACAGCATCTTGCGGCGCAATCGGAAACGGCACTTCCTCGCGAATCGACGCCGCTACAGCGCGGTAAAACTCCACATAGGCACCGTCGAGCGTGGGCAATTCGCGCTCGACTTCGCGCTCCGCTTCACGCGCGCCGACGAGCACGCGCAGCCTGCCTGGCGCATTGCCGCGGCCGAAGCCCGCATCGCCTGGGCGCATGCCGGCCCTCAACTGATCTTCCTGCGTGTCGAGCCCCGCTTTCACATAGCTGCCGCGCGTGCCGTGTATCGCAAAGCGCGACGGCTCGATGGCCGCGAGTGCGCTCGCGTGCAGCACGACTTCGTGATCGGCGTAGCCGAGCAAAAGATGCACGTAATCGGGCGCACTCGCGTTGTCGCGGTGCGTCTTCACGGTTGCGTATACCGTCTGCGATGCGCCGAAGAGAACGAGCGCCTGGTCGATCAGATGCGGGCCGAGATCGAGGAGCAGACCGCCGCCGCGCGATGCTTCCTCGCGCCAGCGTAGCCGCACCTGCGGACGGAAGCGGTCGAAGTGCGATTCGAAGTGAACGATGCGGCCCAGTTCACCGCTTGCCATCAGCGCGCGCAGCGTCATGAAATCGCCGTCCCAGCGGCGGTTGTGAAACGGCGCGAAGAGCAGGCCGCGCTCGCACGCGAGCCGGGCGAGGGTGCGCGCGTCGGCGGAGGTGAGCGTAACGGGCTTGTCGACGACGACGTGCTTGCCCGCCGCGAGCGCTTTTTCCGCGAGCGCGAAATGCGTGTCGTTCGGCGTCGCGATGACGATGCATTCGATGTCGTCAAGCGCAAGCAGTGCATTGATATCGGCGACGACGATGGCACCCGGAAAGTCGACGCGTGCACGCTCCGGCTGGCTCGTGGCGATCGCGGCGACACTCGCGCACGGCTCGTGCGGATTCGAGACCGATGCGCCGCAATGCTCGATGACGGGCGCATGGAACGTCGCGCCAGCAAACCCGTAGCCCATCAAGCCGATTTTCAACGATGAAGACATGCGAGCTTTCCTCGGCCTTTCAGTTGTGCTTTCAGTGAGGCTTCAAGCGACGGGAGACGCGCGGCACTCGGCGTAAAGCCTGTGCCGGCGCGAGCAAAGAGGGGGGCATTGTGGCATCTCGGCGCTTCGTTTGCACCGGCGGCGGGCCCCGGCCGCCCGGTGCATCCGTGTTAGCATCGCGCACTTGCCGCCCCCGGCTTCCCCGACGCGATTGCTGAAGAGCAACGCGCCTCGGCGCGCGAGCCGCCCACTCCGTTACACCATCCACAAACGATGTCCGCAGGATTGAATCCCGCCCAAAGCGAGGCGGTGCGCTATCTCGACGGCCCGTGTCTCGTTCTCGCAGGCGCGGGCAGCGGCAAGACGCGCGTCATCACGCAGAAAATCGCCCATCTGATCGAAGCGAAGGGCTTTGAGCCGCGCCATATCGCGGCCGTCACGTTCACGAACAAGGCCGCGGCCGAAATGCGCGAGCGCGTCGGCAAGCTGCTCGAGGGCAAGACGCTCACGGCGCCCGGCAAAGAGGGCCGCAAGGTGCCCGTCAATCAATTGACGGTTTGCACTTTCCATTCGCTCGGCGTGCAGATTCTGCGCCAGGAAGCGGAGCATCTGGGGCTCAAGCCGCAGTTCTCGATCATGGACGCGGACGATTGCTTCGGGATGATTCAGGAGCAGGTCGGCTCGACCGACAAGGGCTTCATCCGCAAGGTTCAGTCGATCATATCGCTGTGGAAGAACGGCCTTGTCGAGCCCGAGGCCGCGCTCGCGAGTGCGGCGAACGAAGACGAACATCAGGCCGCGATCGTCTACCGCAATTACGTGGCGACGCTGCACGCGTATCAGGCGGTGGACTTCGACGATCTGATCCGCCTGCCCGCGGAGCTTTTCGCGCAAAACGAAGCCGTGCGCGAGCGCTGGCAGAACAAGCTGCGCTATTTGCTGATCGACGAGTACCAGGACACGAACGCGTGCCAGTACGAACTGCTGAAGCTGCTGGCAGGGCCGCGCGCGGCGTTCACGGCGGTGGGCGACGACGATCAGGCTATTTACGGCTGGCGCGGCGCGACACTCGAAAACCTCGCGCAGCTCGGCAAGGATTTTCCGAAGCTGCATGTGATCAAGCTCGAGCAGAACTATCGCTCGACGGTGCGCATTCTGACGGCCGCGAACAACGTCATCGCGAACAATCCGAAGCTCTTTGAAAAAAAGCTGTGGTCGGAGCACGGCATGGGCGACTCCATCACCGTCACGCCTTGCAATGACGAAGAGCACGAAGCCGAGTCGGTGGTGTTTCGCTTGTCGGCGCACAAGTTCGAGCGTCGCGCGCAGTTTCGCGACTACGCGATTCTCTATCGCGGCAATTTCCAGGCGCGCATCTTCGAGCAAGTGCTTCGCCGCGAGCGGATTCCTTATGTACTGTCGGGCGGACAGTCGTTCTTCGACAAGGCCGAGATCAAGGACATCTGCGCTTACTTGCGGCTGATCGCCAACGCCGATGACGATCCCGCTTTCATCCGCGCCGTGACGACTCCGCGCCGGGGCATCGGCAACACAACGCTTGAAGCGCTTGGCTCCTTCGCGGGGCAGGCGAAGGTGTCGCTGTTCGAGGCGGTGTACATGGGCGGTATCGAAGCACGCTTGTCCGCGCGGCAGGTCGAACCGCTGCGCGTGTTCTGCGACTTCATGCAGCGCATTGCCGATCGCGCGACGAAGGATCCGGCGACGACGCTCATCGATGACCTGATGGAGGCGATCCATTACGAAGCGTATCTGTATGACACGTTCGACGAACGTCAGGCGCAATCGAAATGGCAGAACGTGCTCGAGTTCCTTGAATGGCTGAAGCGAAAGGGCACGAAGCCGGAGCCTGAAGAGGCGGAAGATGGGGAAGCGTCGGGCTATGAGAACGCCGATGGGTTGGGCGATACGGGCAAGAACCTGCTTGGATTGATTCAGACGGTGGCGCTGATGTCGATGCTGGAGGGCAAGGAAGAGGACCCCGACGCGGTGCGCTTGTCGACCGTGCACGCATCGAAGGGGCTCGAGTATCCGCACGTGTTCCTGGTGGGCGTGGAAGAGGGGATCATGCCGCATCGCGGCGGCGCGGACGACGAGCCGATCGACGATGCGCGCATCGAGGAAGAGCGGCGCCTGATGTATGTGGCGATCACGCGCGCGCAGCGCAGCTTGCATATGAACTGGTGCAAGAAGCGCAAGCGCGCGAGAGAGACGGTGGTGTGCGAGCCGTCGCGCTTCATCCCGGAAATGGGCCTCGACGAGGCGCCGCCTCCGACACCCGAGGAGGCGCCGATGTCGCCGAAAGACCGGCTCGCGAGCCTCAAGGCGCTGTTGCAGAAGGGCTGAAGCGCGCCCTGATCGGTGTTGTGTGGCCGCTGATTGCCGGCTCATCGCGCGGCGGATCAGCGGCCATCGGAGCGGGCCGATTATTTGGCCGCGTTCACCATATAGTCGACGGCGGCTTTGACATCGGCATCGGAGGCATTCGATCCGCCTTTAGGTGGCATAGCGCCTTTGCCGTGCAGCGCGTAGTTGTAGACCGTGTCCATCGGCTCTTTCAAGCGTGGCGCCCAGTCGCCCTTGTTGCCGAACTTTGGCGCGTTGAGCACGCCTGCAGCGTGGCATGCCTGACAGACTTGTTGATAGAGCGCTTTGCCGGTTTGAGAAGCATCGGCGCTGGTTGTGGCCGCGCCTGATGCGCCCGCTTGCGGCGCGTTCGAGAGGGCGGCGATAGCGGCGACGGCTTGGGCGTTGGCGGCATTGGCGGCGGACGATTCTGCCGCGGCGCCTGATGCGGATGCCGCGCCCGATGCTGCTGGAGCGGCGGATGCGTTGGCGGCTGGCGCGGGCGGCTCGGCGAACTTCGCGCCGGCTTGGTTGGCCATGTAGACGACGGCGCGGCCGATTTCGTAATCGCTGTAGTCGTCGGGGCTGGTGCCGCCGCGCGCGGGCATGGCGTTCTTGCCGGTGAGCGCGGTGTGCCAGAGCGTGTCGAAGCCCTGAGCGATGCGCGGCGCCCAGTCGCCGCTATTGCTGAATTTGGGAGCGCCGGCGGCGCCGCTGGCGTGACAGGCCGAGCAGACGGCTTTGTAGACTTCCTCGCCGGTCTTGTAGACACGGGGCGCGTTGGTGTCGCGGATGTCGACTTTGGCGATTGGCGCGATGCGCGTGGCGACCACCGCATCGGAGTCGCCTTCGGTGCCGGCGCCGGTGCGCACGGTCTGGTTGACGTAGTACGCGAGCAGCCAGATGACGACGATGGGCACTGCGAAAGCGGCGATGACCGCGGCGACAAGCTGCCCGGGCGTTTTGATCGGTGCTTCTCCGTTTGATGCTTCGATCATGCTTGTCTCGTCTCCCGATGAATATTGTTGGTGAGCGGTACAGCGCGACGGCAAAAACTTGAACGGCAACGACTTACTTAATAGTGGTCAAGCACGGACGATTATAGACGTAACGTTTTGGCGTGGGCGAGCGGAGGCCGGGGGGCGGACGGGCGGCGTTTACCCGCAGGCGGCCGGTCGGCATCGAGAGGGACGGAGGTGCTTTTGCGCGGGACGGGGAAGCCAGGCGCGGGCGCTGCGGTGGACGCAGGGGGCGAAACCGGGTATGCTCTCGGTCTCGCTTGGCGCTGCGCCCCCCGGCCGCGGCGCTTTCGCGTTAAAGCGCCCGTAGCTCAATGGATAG
>DASZGN010000124.1:0-2751 GCA_035938775.1 Trinickia sp. | reverse complement strand
AAAGTATTCAACAACACCGTGCGCGGCCTCGGACAATTGGCGAGCCGATTGGCCGAAGTCGACGCCCTCGTATTGATTCGGGAACGCACACGCATCAGCTCGCAATTGCTCGACAAGTTGCCGCATTTGCGCATGATCAGCCAGACCGGAAAGGTTTCGAGCCACATCGACGTCCCCGGCTGCACCGAACGCGGCATCGCGGTGCTCGAAGGCGTTGGCTCGCCGATTGCGCCTGCCGAGCTTACATGGGCGCTGATCATGGCCGCGCAGCGGCGCATTCCGCAGTACGTGGCCAATTTGAAGCAAGGGGCGTGGCAGCAATCCGGGCTCAAGACTTCCGCGCTGCCGCCCAATTTCGGCCTGGGCCAAGTATTGCGCGGGCAGACGCTCGGCATCTGGGGCTACGGCAAGGTCGGCCGCATCGTCGCGGGCTACGGCAAGGCATTCGGGATGAATGTGCTCGTCTGGGGCCGCGAGCATTCGCTCGAAGCGGCGAAGGCCGACGGCTATGACGTTGCCGACAGCCGTGAGGCGCTCTTCGAGCAAAGCGACATTCTCACGCTGCACCTGCGACTGCACGACGATACGCGCGGCATCGTGAAGCAGGCCGATTTGCTGCGCATGAAGCCGACTGCGCTCTTCGTGAACACGAGCCGCGCCGAGCTGCTCGAAGAAAACGCGCTTGCGAATGCGCTATCGCGCAACCGGCCGGGCATGGTTGCCGTCGACGTGTACGAGAGCGAGCCGATTTTGCAAGGCTATGGTCTGCTGCGGCTCGAGAACGTGATCTGCACGCCGCACATCGGCTATGTCGAGCGCGAGAGCTACGAGCTCTACTTCGATGCGGCGTTCAGGAACATTCTTGCATTCGATGCCGGCGATACATCGAGCGCCGTGAATCCCGAAGCGCGGACGATGGCACGTCGGCGCTGAGCGTGATCGGGCCGGGCGCGCGCTTGGCTTTAAGCGTGTCCGGCCATCTCGAACCACTCCGGCAGACGGCGCAAGAATGTTTCGCCGTCTGCCCGGCCGAGATCGTACGCGGGCCGCATCTGCGCGGGCTGCGTATAGTCCCAGCTCGCGATCGGCACTTTGCGCGACGGCTGCACGTATATGCGCTGCTGTTCGTTATGCGCGAGCACGAATGTCTGCGGGCGCGGGTAGCGGCGCGTGACCATCACGAGCACTCGCCCGGGCGAGGCATCGAGCGCACCGACCGGGACGTTGTCGACCATGCCGCCGTCCAGCACCGGTTTGCCGCCGCGTCGCAAGACGGGCGTGAAAGGCGGCGTACACGATGACTGCAGGATCAGGTCGGCGAGATCGTCGACGCGCGTGCAATCCTGCACGCGGATGTACTCCGGGCGAAAGCCGAGTGCCTGGCCGAGCGTCGGGTGCAGCGTCTTGCGGACATGCTTTTCGATGTTGTATGCGATAAGGCCCGCGGCGACCGCGCTGCGTGCGCCGAGCCAGCGCGGCACATGCGAGACCCCTACGCGAATTTCCGGCGCGTTCGCGAGCTTTGCGAACTGATCGCCGTAGATGTCGAGCAGCGCCTGCCGATAGATCCGGTAATGTGGGAAGACGGCGGCGCCGCGGCGCCACAGGTTTGCCCAGTAGACGTTCTTCGTGTTCTCGCGCAGCGCGTGTTCGTAATAGCGCATCACCCACTGCGAATCGCGCGTGTAGAGCATGCAGGCGGTTGCGGCGCCGGCCGAGATGGCGGTGATGACGCGAGGCTTGAGCGAGATTTCCGGTTGAACGACATCCCAAAAACCCGCTTGCCACCAGCAACGGTTGCCGCCGCCCGCGAAGACGACCTGATCGAACATGCTCGGATTCCTTGTATGCGGCGCTGGCGATTCGGCGCTTGGCCTCGATCTCAATTGTTGAGCGCGTAGGTGGTGGTCGCATGGACCGCCATCTTGCCTTCTTCGTCGAACAGCTCGACTTCGCCGAAAACGAGATTTCGGCCCATGCGCAGGACTTTTGCCGTTACTAGCACATCGCCCTTGCGGACGGCGCGCATGAAATTGATATTGAGCGAGACGGTCGTCATCGGCTTGAATTCGCCGAGCGCGGCGGAGATGGCGACGATCATCGCCGTATCGGCGGCAGCCATGAAGACCTGCCCGCAGATCCCGCCGCCCGAATGACGGAACTCGCCGGAAAACGGCAGGCGCAGCGTGGCGCTGTCATCGGTGACCGATACAGGCTTGAGCGCGAGCGAGCGGACCCAGGGCGCCAGCACCCGGTCGAACAGGGCGTGAATCGCGTTTTCGTTCATTGCAGTCTCCTGACAGCGGCCCACGCCGTCGAGCGAGGCAAATCGGGCGAGGTAGAGTGCCGCAATGATACCGGGCTTGGTAAAACCGGACGAACGAACCGCGCATGGCGGCGGGGGGAGGAGGGCGGCTGGATGGGGCCGCCGGCGGGCGGGTTTCGGGAATTTTTAGAGAGGTTACGAAGGGGCTAGGCAAACACTAAAAAGTACGGCATAATTTCGTTCTCTTGGGGCGTTAGCTCAGTTGGTAGAGCAGCGGACTCTTAATCCGTAGGTCGAGTGTTCGAGTCACTCACGCCCCACCAAAGCATTCAACAAAAAGCCCGGTCCTTGCGACTGGGCTTTTTGCTTTTCGGCGCCGGTGCGGTGCGAGAATACCGGCTCCGCATTCCCCCGACATGCCATCGGGAACCCACGATCCAAAACGCCGGAATCGCACTATGTCCAAGTCAAAATTACGCCCCGGG
>DASZGN010000123.1:0-2523 GCA_035938775.1 Trinickia sp. | reverse complement strand
TACAGCAGCGTAACGACGTTTATGCTCATTGCGCGCCCTCCTTCATCGTCAGCTTCTTCGGTTCTTTCTTCTTGAACATCTCGAGCATGCGCCGTGTCACGAGAAATCCGCCGAACACGTTGACCGCCGCGAGCAGCACGGCAAAGGTGCCGAAGAACTTGCCCGGCGTGCCGACGGTCAAGCCCGTGGCCAGCATCGCGCCGACGATGACGATCGCCGAAATGGCGTTCGTCACCGCCATGAGCGGCGTGTGCAGCGCCGGGGTGACGTTCCAGACGACGTGATAGCCGACATAGACGGCCAGCACGAAGATGATGAGATTGATGACCGTGTGATTGATGACTTCCATCGCTGTCTCCTCCTTCAGGCCGCTTGGCGCGCGACGGCGCCATCGCGTGCGAGCAGCGTGGCCGCGACGATGTCGTCGGCCATGTCGATATTGAGCGCGGCTTCCTTCGTGATAATGAGCTTCAGGAAGTCGAGCAGATTGCGTGCGTAGAGCGAAGACGCGTCGGCCGCGACCATCGCCGGCAGGTTCGTGTGGCCGACGATCCTCACGCCGTACTTGATGACGACCTTATCGGCCTCGGTGAGCGGGCAATTGCCGCCGCGCACGCCGGGCTGGCCGGCAAGCTCGGCGCCGCGGCCCGCGGCCAGATCGACGATGACCGAGCCCGCGCGCATCGCCTGCACCGTGTCGACGGAGATCAGCGTCGGCGCGTCGCGCCCCGGGATCAGCGCGGTCGAGATGACGATGTCGGCCTGCTTCGCGCGCTCATGGACCGCCATGCTCTGACGTGCGAGCCAGCTGGGCGGCATCGGCCGCGCATAGCCGCCCACGCCCTCGGCGGCCTCGCGCTCTTCCTGCGTCTCGTAGGGCACGTCGATGAACTTCCCGCCGAGCGATTCGATCTGCTCTTTGACGGCGGGCCGCACATCCGAGGCTTCGATGACGGCGCCCAAGCGCCGCGCGGTGGCGATCGCCTGCAAGCCCGCGACGCCCGCACCCAGCACAAGCACGCGCGCGGCCTTGACCGTGCCCGCGGCCGTCATCAGCATCGGCATGAAGCGCGGGTAGAGGTCCGCCGCCACGAGCACCGCCTTGTAGCCGGCGATGTTCGCCTGCGACGACAGCACGTCAAGGCTTTGCGCACGCGTGGTGCGCGGCGCGGCTTCGAGCGCGAAGGCGGTGAGCCCGGCCGCCGCAAGGCGCGCGGTATTGTCAGTGTTGAACGGATCGAGCATGCCGACTATCACGGCGTCGCGCTTCATGAGCGCGAGCTCCGTTTCGGTCGGCGACTGGACTTTGAGCACGAGCTCGGCGCCAAACGCCGTGCTCGCATCGACGAGCTCGGCGCCGGCGGCGGCGAAAGCTTCATCCGGAAAACTGGCGGCGTTTCCCGCGCCGCGCTCGATCGTGACGCGATGTCCCGCTCCGACGTATTTCTTCACCGTCTCGGGCGTCGCGGCGACGCGTGCTTCGTTGGGGCGCGTCTCGGCTGGCACTCCGATGTGCATCGTTGAATCCTCCTCACCTACTTTCGTTGTTAATGCGAAGCGATGACGGGCCGACAACGCACATGCCGGCTCGTTTCTTTTGTCTGAAGTTACGGTAGATCCGGTGCTACGGCTGATGGCGCCCCGGTTGGGGACAGGGTGCGCCGCAGCATCACTTTAACCGAAGTCTTGAAATGTGATGAAAATCGGTTCGAGGCGGTGAATGCCGCGCTGGCCGGCTCGGCCGCGCACCCGGCAGCGCGCGCCGTCAGACGGTAAAATGCGCGGTTATGAATAGCCTTGACAAACAGCAACAGGAACGCTGGACTCCCCGCGTCACGGTGGCGGCCGTCGTCGAACGCGACGGCCGTTTTCTCGTCGTGGAAGAGCACACGCCCGACGGGCTGCGCATCAATCAGCCCGCCGGGCACCTCGAGGCCGGCGAAACGCTGATCGAAGCGGTGAAGCGCGAAACGCTCGAGGAAACGGCGCATGCGTTCGTGCCCACGGCGCTCATCGGCGTGTACATGACGCACCTCAGTGGTGTCACGTATCTGCGCTTCACGTTCTGTGGCGAGAACGTCGCCGCGAGCGAGCCGCGCGCGCTCGACCCGGCCATCGTCCGCGCGGTGTGGATGAGTGCCGACGAACTGCGCGCGTGCCGTTCGCGCCATCGCTCGCCGCTCGTCATGCGCTCGCTCGAGGACTACCTCGCGGGCCGGCGCATTGCGCTCGATTTCGTGCATACGGATTCGGTCGGTCCGCCGCAATCCAAGTAGCCAGGTAGCGCCGGGTAATGAGAATTCAATGAACAAGCAAAGAGTAGTGGTCGGGATGTCGGGCGGTGTCGATTCGTCGGTGACCGCATGGCTCCTGAAGGAAGCAGGCTACGAAGTCGTCGGCCTCTTCATGAAGAACTGGGAAGACGATGACGACAGCGAGTACTGCTCGACACGGCAGGACTGGATCGATGTCGTCTCCGTGGCGGATTTGATCGGCATCGACGTCGAAGCGGTCAATTTCGCG
>DASZGN010000122.1:0-1840 GCA_035938775.1 Trinickia sp. | reverse complement strand
GGCGATTTCCCGCCGAGCTCGAGCGTGACGGGCGTCAGATTTTCCGCGGCGGTCCGCATGATCGTGCGGCCGACCGCGGTTGAGCCGGTAAATAGCAGATGATCGAACGGCAGCGCGCTGAATGTCGCGCCGATCGACGCATCGCCATTGACCACCGAGACGTGATCGCGATCGAATGTGTGCGCGATCAACTGCTCGAAAAGCTCCGAGGTGCGCGGCGTCAGTTCCGACATCTTGATCATCGCGCGATTGCCGGCGGCCAAGGCGCAGATGAGGGGCCCCGCGGCGAGCAGCACCGGATAATTCCACGGTGCAATGATGCCGACGACGCCCAGTGGCTGCGGCATCACCTTCGCCCGCGCGGGCCACAGCCACATGCCCGTTGCGCGGCGTTGCGGTTTCATCCACCGCTTGCCGTGCGCAAGCGCCGTGTCGATGGCGTTCTTCACCAGCCAGAGCTCCGAGAGCAACAGCTCCGCTTTCGCGCGCTGGCCGAAGTCGGCGTTCAGCGCCTCGGCAAGCGCGTCGCTGTGTTCGAGTAGTGTCGCGCGCAGCGCCTTCAAGTGCGCGGCGCGCGTTTCCCATGACGGATAGGGCGTACGCAAATACGCCTGGCGTTGCGCATGCAGCAGCGCTTCGAGCGACGCGGTGTCGGGTAGATCGTTTTTCATTGAATGCTCTCCCTTTTTTTATGCAATGAGCGGCTTGATTGGAATTGCCGCTTCGTCACGGTGAACACGTTGAAACGCCGCTGCGTCACCCCTGAAATGCGCGTGCGACGATCGCCGCGTGATCGAACGACGGCGGCAGCGTGCCGTAGACGCGTCCGCATTGACTCGCGCCGCCGCTCGCCTCGGTGCCCGCTGACGTGCCGAGCCGCGTGGCGATGAACGCATCGGCGCTCGCGTTCGGCGCGCCGCTCGCCATCAGCACGCCTTGGGCGCACAGCACGAGTTGTTGCGCGAGACGCCGCGCGCCGGCTTCGCGCGCGTCCGGCGGCGCCATGACCGAGGCTTCGAGCGCATCGATGGCGGCGCGCAGCGCCGGGTGTGAGCCCGCTTGCGCGCGCCATTGCTCGATGAGCGCGTGCGCGGCCGGCAAGTCGCGCTCGAGCGCGCGCAGCACGTCGAGGCACATCACGTTGCCCGATCCTTCCCAAATCGAATTGACGGGCGCCTCGCGATAAAACCGCGCCATCGGGCCTTCCTCGACGTAGCCGTTGCCGCCCCACACCTCCATCGCCTCGCCGGTGAATTCGAGCGCGCGCTTGCAGACCCAGAACTTCGCAGCCGGCGTGAGGATGCGGCGCCACGCGCGGTCCGCGTCGCTTTCGACCGACGACCCATTGCCGTTGGCGCAAGCCCCTTCGCCTTGCGCGGACAAATGCGCGTCGAACGCGCGCGCGAGCCGCATGAAGAGCGCCGTCGCCGCTTCCGATTCGAGCGCGAGATCGGCCAGCACATTGCGCATGAGCGGTTGCTCGGCGAGCGCGCGCCCGAACGCGACACGATGGCGTGCGTGGTGCACGGCCTGCACGAGTGCCGCGCGCATCAGCGCGGCGCTGCCGATCACGCAATCGAGCCGCGTGTAGTTCGCCATTTCGATGATGGTCGGCACGCCGCGCCCAACGTCCCCGACCATGACGCCGTACGCATCGAGAAACTCCACTTCGCTGCTCGCGTTCGAGCGGTTGCCGAGCTTGTCCTTCAAGCGCTGGATCTGCACCGCGTTCTTCGTGCCGTCGGGTGCGAAGCGCGGCACGTAGAAGCACGAAAGCCCTTCCTCGCCGTCGGTGCGCGCGAGCACGAGATGCGCGTCGCACTGTGGCGCGGAGAAGAAC
>DASZGN010000121.1:0-3267 GCA_035938775.1 Trinickia sp. | reverse complement strand
GATGACACCGCCGAGCGATTCAGCGATGCCACTGGGTAGGTGAAACTCTCGATGCCGATCGTCCGACTTGCCCACCGTGCCACGAGTCCCACCGCTTCACGCCCAAACCCCTCCTTGTGGCGGTCTTCCCTAATCCAGATGCCTAGTTCCGGGCTTTCGCTGCGAACATGGCTATGTCGAATGTCGCCTTCTGGCGCCAACATCGCACCGCCGACTCACGCGGAGGCGTCAGAATGAGCGCGCGATTGCGCTTCGGCGCGAGCGAACGTCAAGATGAAGCGTGTCCCCGTCGCATCGCTTTCCGCGCGTGCCGTGCCGCGATGCAGGTCCATGATCGTTCGGACGATCGCGAGTCCGAGGCCTGTCAATCCCGCCGATTTCGGATCGCTCTTGCGTGACGGGTCCACACGATAAAAGCGATCGAAAATGCGCTCGAGCAAAGACGGATCAATCGGTGTTCCCGGATTGGCCACCGTAATGCGCACATGCTCCTGCGTCTCGGCCGCATCCAACGTAATGACACCGCCTCGCGGCGTGTAACGGATCGCGTTTGCAAGCAGATTGCTGACGGCGCGCCGGAACAGCTCGACGTCGGCACGCAGCCGTGCGCTGCCCGTGACGCGCACACGCACGCCCGCCTCTTCCGCGACGCCTTCGAAGTATTCGGCGATGCGCGCGAGTTCATCGCCCGCATCCAGATCGCGCTGCGTCGTGACGTACTGCGGATGCTCGGCGCGCGCGAGAAACAACACGCTTTCGATCATTCGCGAGATTCGCTCGCATTCCTCGAGATTCGACTCGAGCACGCTCTGATACTCCTCAGCAGCACGTGGCCGTGCGAGCGCGACTTCCGTCGAGCCGCGCAGATTGCCAAGCGGCGTGCGCATGTCATGCGCGAGATCGGCCGTGTATTGCGACAGGCGCTGGAATCCGCCGTGCAGCCGTTCGAGCATCGCGTTGAGCGACGCGATCAGCGCTTGCAGCTCACTCGGCACATTGTCGACCTCGATCCGCGTGTTGAGCCGATCGACCGTCACCGTTGCCGCACTTCGGGAAATTTCGCGCAGTGGCCGCAGCAATGCGCGCACCAGCAGCCAGCTCATCAGAAACGCGAGAAACACGCCGGCGACGCCCGCTGTGTAGAGCCGGTCACGGTAGCGGTCGAGCAGCAGCCAGCGGTCGGTCATGTTGCGCGCGATCATGAGCGTAATGGGCGTACCGTCACGCAGCATCGCATCGGCCGCGACACCGCGCACGGGCACGCCGCGCGCAGTACGCCACTCGGCGATCGCATCGCTCGAGATGCGCTCCGATGCACCGACCTTTCGTGACAACGCGGGCGGCGGCATGCCCGCGTCCGTCACGCTCGCCATGTTGTGCTCGAACAGAAGGTGGTGCTGAGCATCACGCGCTTCCATCGAAAGCGGTTCGTTGCCGCGCACCTGGCTTGTGAGCCGGTCGGCGTGATCGCGCACGTCGGCGAGCGTGCCGAGCTCCCTTGCCAGGTGCCGCGTATGGCGGGCGATCAACACGATGTCGAGATCGTCCTGCTGCTTGACCTCGCGATCGAGCGCGAAATACACCAGGCCGCCAACAAGCGCGAAAACTGCGAGCGCGGTGCCGGCGAAAGCGAGTGCGAGTGTGTTCGTCAGCGAGCGGCCGGCCATCAGTCCGCATCCTTCTCGTCGCTGACATCGATCACATAGCCCACGCCCCGCACCGTCTTGATCAACTTGACGGGATAATCATCGTCGATTTTTGCGCGCAGCCGGCGTATCGCGACTTCGACCACGTTGGTATCGCTGTCGAAATTCATGTCCCAGACATACGACGCAATCTGCGTGCGGCTGAGCACTTCCCCTTGCCGACGAGCAAGCAGTTGCAGCAGCGCGAACTCGCGGGGCGTGAGGTCGATGCGTGTCGAGCCACGGCGCACGCGCCGCCGCTGGACGTCGATCTCGAGGTCGCCGACCTTGATCGTCTCGCTTTCGCGCGGCGGCCCGCGGCGCGCGAGCGTGCGTACCCGCGCGAGCAACTCGACGAATGCGAACGGCTTTACCAGGTAGTCGTCGGCGCCGAGTTCAAGGCCGCGCACGCGGTCGCTGACTTCGTCGCGTGCGGTCAGGAACAGCACGGGCGTCGTGCGCGTTGCGCGCAGCGCCTTCAATACCGCCCACCCGTCCATCGTCGGCAGCATCACATCCAGCACGATCACGTCGTAGTCTTCTTCCTGGGCAAGCACGAGGCCTTCGCCGCCGTCGTTCGCGACATCGACGAGATAGCCCGATTCCTCGAGTCCCTTCTTCAGGTACGCGCCTGTCTTCAGTTCGTCTTCAATCACCAGAATTCGCATGTTGATATCCGGGATGCTGTTCGACCGATGTTTGATTGTAAGTGGAACGCAGGCACTGCGCTGTTCGTGCGTATGTTGTGCTTTACGAATTCATGCGGAGAGCGATACGCGCAGCACCCGGGGCGTTCCTCACGTTCCACTCGTGGTAACTGCCGCAGTGGTCGCAGCGGCTGCAGTCGTTGCCGCCGTTGCCGTCTTGCCGGACGCAGACGCGCTTGCCGACCCTGTCGTATCGCCCGCCGCATTCCAGCTTCCGCCAAGCGCCTTCAGCAGCAACACGCTAGCCTCCAACTGTCTCTCAGCAATCTGATCGGCGGTGCGTTGGTTAGTCAATGCAATCGTCTGCGCCGTCACGACGTCGAGATAACTGACAGCGCCCGCGTTGTACCGGTTAGTCGTCAGTTTCAGCGACAGCTCCGCAGCGGTTGTCGCGCGCTGCTGGCTTTGCGCCTCATCTGACAGCAAGTGCAAGGCGGACAGGTTGTCCTCGACCTGCTGGAATGCCACAAGAACGACTTGCCGGTAATCGGCAACGGTACCGTCATACTGGGCGGTTGCGCCTCGCAACGTTGCATTGCGCCTTCCTCCATCGAAGAGCGTCTCGGTCAGTTGCGAACCGAGCGACCAGAACAGGCTTGGCGCGGTGAGCCACGGGGAGAAGAACGTGCTTTCAAGCCCCGAGCTAGCCGACAGGACCAGATCGGGAAAGAATGCGGCGTGCGCTTCACCAATCTGCGCATTGGCCGCTGCGACGCGTCGTTCGGCCGCTGCGATGTCGGGCCGCCTCTGAAGCAGTTGCGACGGCAAGCCGACGGGTATGTTCGGCACGCCGGGCGTCGACGCGTCCACAGGCAAAGAGAAGGTGGAAGCCGGCTCGCCCACCAGCGTTGCGATCGCGTGCTGCAACTGTGCAC
>DASZGN010000120.1:0-3726 GCA_035938775.1 Trinickia sp. | reverse complement strand
CCTCGATGGTGCCGAACGCTTCGTCGCGATGGCGCGCGACGAGACCGGCTGCGAAGTGTGGCAGCAGGATTTTCTGCACCTCGATTTGCCGGTCGCACGCTTTGACGGCGTTTTCGCCAACGCCTCCCTGTTCCACATCCCGAGTCAGGATTTGGCGCGCGTGCTGCGGCAATTGCACTCGACGCTGAAGCCCGGTGGCGTGCTATTCAGCTCCAATCCGCGCGGCGCGAATCAGGAAGGCTGGAGCTACGGGCGCTACGGCGCTTTCCACGATCTCGAAGCATGGCGCCGATACATGGCGGATGCGGGGTTCATCGAACTCGAGCACTATTACCGGCCCGCCGGCCTGCCGCGCGAGCAACAGCCTTGGCTCGCCAGCGTGTGGCGCAAGCCGGCCGCCTGAAGTGCCGGGCAGGTTGGCGACAGAGATAAACGGCTGCGGTTCGCAGACAGGCGCGGGACGCCGGTCACGCGCGTTGCGCGTACGGGCCGATCGGACCAATCGTTGCCGCTGGGTCGAGGGTAACTTGAGCCGCCGCCTTGCACCGGGGGCAGGATCAGCCCGCCCCCGCTGAACGCGGGCGAATCTCGAAGTGAACGGATGCCCCAATTTGCCCGGTTCATAAGCGCTCGAGCCGGTTATGCGAGCGCGGCAAAGCCTCGGTTCGTAGCTCGAAGCGGGCGCGGAGTGCTTCGATGTGAACGCAACGCGCGGCGCCCCCGCTCAGTGGCTCAGCGACTCAATGCTTGCGCGCGTGGGCCGTGCCGGCGTCGCGCTTGAGCGCATCCGCCTTCTTTTCACCGATGCGGCTTTCCTTGCCCGCGATCAGCTTCGCGATATTCGCGCGATGACGCCAAATGAGCAGCGCGCTCATCGCGAACACCGCCCATGCGACACGATTCGCGCCGAACAGGAACACGTCGAAAAGCGGCGCGAACACGGCGGCAACCAGCGCGGCCAGCGACGAGTAGCGGAAGAAGAACGCAATGATGAGCCAGGTGAGCGCTGTCGCGAGCCCGAGCACCGGATGAACGGCGAGCAGCACGCCCGCGGCCGTCGCGACGCCCTTGCCGCCCTTGAACTTGAAGTAGATCGGATACAGATGGCCGAGAAAGACGGCCAGCGCGACGGTGGCGACGGCGGTTTCATCGAGCCCGTAGCGCGGACCGAAGTGCGCGACGAGCCACACCGCGAGCCAGCCCTTGAACGCGTCGCCGACAAGCGTCAGGATTGCCGCCGTCTTGTTGCCGCTTCGCAGCACGTTGGTCGCGCCGGGATTCTTCGAGCCGTACGAGCGCGGGTCGGCCAGTCCCATCGCGCCGCTGACGATCACAGCAAACGATACCGATCCAATCAGATAAGCGACGACGGTGGCGATCAGGATTTCCATGGGCTGGACTCTTCGAGGCGTGGCGTAAAAGGCGCGCGGGTCGCGCGCGGCGCTCATTCTACCGAAGCGCGCGCGCCGCTCAATCGACGACAAAATCGATGGCGCATTTGACGGCTCAATCCACAGCTCACTCGACGCTCGCGCACTGCACGGGCTTCGCATGGACGAGCGCCGTCAGCACGGACGGCGCAAGGCTCACGAGGTAGCCGCGCCGCCCGCCGTTCAGATAGATCGAATCGAGCTCAAGAATGCTCGCCTCGACATACACGGGCATCGCTTTTTTCGTGCCGAACGGCGACGTGCCGCCGACGAGGTAACCCGAGTGCCGGTTGGCAACTTCAGGCTTGCACGGCTCGACGCGCTTCGCGCCGATCTGCCGAGCGAGGTTTTTTGTCGATACGGTGCGGTCGCCGTGCATCAGGACGATGAGCGGCTTGCCTGCCTCGTCCTCCATCACGAGCGTCTTGACGACGCGGTGCTCGTCCACGCCGAGCTGACGCGCCGACTCCGCGGTACCGCCATGTTCGACATACTCGTAGGGATGCTCGCCGAAATTCACTTTGTGGCGGCGCAGGAACTGCGTGGCGGGTGTCTCGGAGACGTGTCTCGATTTGCTCATCGACGCATTGTAAGCGGGCAGGCGGCAGGCGCGATGCCGCCGCTATTCGACGATCGCGCTGCGGCGCTCCATCAGAAGTACATTGCGCCACTTCCCGCGCAGTTGCCCCATGCGCTCGCGACGGCCGACCTCGCGAAAGCCCGCGCGCTTATGCAGCTCGATGCTCGCTTCGTTCTCGACGAGAATGCCCGCTTGCAGCGTCCAGAAGCCGAGCGCCTCGGACTCGTCGACGAGCTTCTCCATCAGCGCCGCGCCCACGCCCTTGCCGCGCGCCTCGTTCGCCACATAGACGCTGACTTCTGCCACGCCGCGATACACCGCGCGACTCGATATCGCAGACAACATCACCCAGCCGACGATGGCGCCGCCCAGTTCCGCCACGTGACGACACACCGGCAGACGATTGCGGTCCAACTCGTCCCAGCTCGGCGGCGCATCGGTTTCGAACGTCGCGTTGCCGGTCGCAATGCCTTCGAGATAGATGCGGCGCACGTCGGGCCAGTCGGCGGGTTGCATCGGGCGAATCGTGATTGGCATCGGGGGCTTGGTCATTTTCTTGTCGATTGAAACGGGGGTGCGTCAGAAGGATGACAAAGGTCAGCCGCGCGGATGATGCACCGCATGCAGCGCCTTCAAGCGCTCGCGCGCGACGTGCGTGTAGATCTGCGTCGTGGAGATGTCGGCGTGACCCAGCAGCAATTGCACGACGCGCAGATCCGCACCGTGATTGAGCAAGTGCGTCGCGAATGCGTGCCGCAAGGTATGCGGCGAGAGCGGCGTTCGCACATCGGCCGCGCGCGCATGGCGCTTGATGATGTTCCAGAACTGCTGGCGCGTCATGCCGTCGCCGCGCGCCGTCACAAAGAGCGCATCGGCCGCGCGCGCGCCAAGCAGCGCGGGCCGCGCGTCGCGCAAGTAGCGCTCGATCCAGCCGTGCGCTTCTTCGCCGAACGGCACGAGCCGCTCCTTCGAGCCTTTGCCCATCACGCGCACGACGCCCTCGTTCAGCCCCACCTCCACCGTCTTTAACGCCACGAGCTCGCTCACGCGCAAGCCGCTCGCATACATCAGCTCGAGCATCGTGCGATCGCGCAGGCCGAGCGGCGTATCGATGTCGGGCGCGCCAAGCAGCGCCTCGACTTGTGCCTCGGTGAGCGTCGACGGAAAACGCGGCGCCTGCTTCGCAGAACGGATCTTGAGCGTCGGATCGGCCGTGGCGCGATGCTCGCGCATTGCCCATGCGTAGTAGCGGCGGAACACGGAGAGCCGCCGGTTCGCCGATGTCGCCTTGCCGTCGCTGCGCGCGGCCAGATAGCCGTTCAGATGTGCCTCGCTTGCCCCATCGATCGCGCACGCGTGCTTGCGCGCCAGCCACTCGGCGAAGAGACGCAGGTCGCGGCCGTAGGCATCGAGCGAGTTGCGCGCAAGGCCATGCTCGAGCCAGAGCGCGTCGCAAAACGCATCGATCGATTGCGCACTCGCCGTGACTAGCAATGCCGTCGCTGAATCAGTGCTGACCAGCTCGCTCATAGGGCGAGCGCCTGTTGCGGGCTTTCATACGCGAGCAGCCACAGCTTCACGCGCGGGAAAAAGCCGTCGGCATGGTGCGCGAAGCCGCCGAGGCCATTGGCCGCCACCACGCGATGACACGGGATGACGATCGGAAAAGGATTGTCGCCACACGCCTGCCCCACCGCGCGCGGCACGCCGCCCACC
>DASZGN010000119.1:0-4310 GCA_035938775.1 Trinickia sp. | reverse complement strand
GCGTTGCCCTTGTCGAT
Source organism: Trinickia sp. (assembly GCA_035938775.1). GTDB lineage: Bacteria > Pseudomonadota > Gammaproteobacteria > Burkholderiales > Burkholderiaceae > Trinickia. Next base: position 4,293 of record DASZGN010000119.1, on the reverse strand, counting down.
TTCCCATTCGCCCGATTGCACCGAATCGACCTTCGCCCCCGCCTTTTGCATCGCGTTCTTGAAGCCGGCCGTGCGCTGCTGGGCATTCGTCGTCGACGACACCCCTTCGATGATGCCGACCTCGTCGCCCGAGCTCAGCTTCTTCGCCAGAAAATCGCCCACTTTCTCGGCGCCCTTGCGGTTATCGGGGCCGACGAACGGCACATTGAGGTTCTTCGACTTCACGACGTCGGGGTCGAGCCGGTTGTCAATGTTGACGACGATGATGCCAGCATCGATGGCCTTCTTCACGACCGGTACCAGCGCCTTCGAATCGGCAGGCGCGAGCACGATTGCGTCGACCTTCGAGTTGATCATCTGCTCGACGATCTTGATCTGCGCGTCCGTATCGGTCTCGTTCTTGATGCCGTTTGTGATGAGATCGAACTTGTTCGCGTTGTGTTTCTGGTAATCCTTCGCGCCGTTTTCCATCGTGAAAAAGAATTCGTTCGCGAGGGACTTCATCACGAGCGCCACCTTCGGCTTCGAAGCGGGCTGCGCCGCGGCATCGCTCGCACCAAGGGGTATCAGGGCAACGGCGGCGAACGCGGCGACAACGGTCAGTAGATGGCGGCGGGTGCGGTGCTTCATGAGGCTCTCCTTTTCCCTTTTTATCGGACTCGCCATGAGTCGTAATTTTTCGATTCGAAAGCGATGAATGTGGCCGCGCGTCGCAAAGGTGCGGCCCGTCCGCCCAGGCCGTGACAGTGCACGTGAGCGGGACGCCAATGCTGGACCGTTCTTGCAAAGCACGCAAGGATCGAGCGCCGCGCGTGCGGAACCGCAACGCGTGCGGAACCGCAACGCGAGCCGCTCGAAAAGGAAAGGATATGCGATGACTGCAAACGGCTCCGCGCCGCGCGCTATAAATGCGCCACAGAGCAACCTTCGATCTTGCCGTCGATGATGTCGCGTGCATACTGCACGCCGATCTTGTGCGCCTCGATTTGATCCTCGAGCGGCTCATGTTCGGGCACGCCGAACATGTCCACTTTGCCGCGCTCCCCGCTCGTCATGCGCGAGATTGTGACAACGATGTCGAAGCGCCGCGGCGCATCGCGCGATTCGTCGGGTTCCTTGGCGCGTCGCAATGCCTGTACCCCGATCTCAAAGCCTTTGTACTGCTCCGTGAAAGGTGTCGACATGGCGTTGAGGCTCCATCCAGGACGTATAAGCAAGGATGCGCCGCGCATCCGCTGTGCGATAAAACCCGCTGTGCGGGACCTGCAAGAGCCGTTCCCTTGGGCGGTTGCGCCCCCCCGCGAGCCTCCCGAGCCCGCGCGCTGACGCCAAGCGCGGGAGGCGTTGAAGAATTTACGCGTCGGCACACGAATTGCGCGCAATGACACGCACGAGGTGCCGCCATCGCGCGACGATTTGTCACTTTTCTTCTATGATGGCTGCCACGACGGCCCACACATCAAACGAATCGAAGCCATCGGGCCGCCGTCTCGACGTCTATGCGCAATGCATTGCGGAGGCAAAAATGGCATGGAGACAAAACCGCTGGGTGAGGCGCTGGGTCTGGCTCATCGTATTTTGGGCCGTCCCGGTGGCGATCGTCGCTGTCCGCGAGATCAAGGAGGAAATGGCCTATAACGTCGTCGACCTCGAGCGCGCGCTCACCACCTGGCAGTTCACCGACGCGCAGCGGGCCACCGGTGCGCCGCTCCGTTGTCATGGGAAACCCGAGGAAGCGCGCGCCGCCGGGTGCCCGGTCGACGTGCTGGACGCGAACGCGCCCCGACAGCAGGAAGCGCTTGCCGAGTATGCCCTGCGCCGCAGCACCCTCGCAAACTACCTCTGGCACGCGTTCGTCGGATACTGGGTGGTGCCGGCCGCGTTTGTGTTCGCCGTCGGCGTCTTAATCGCCGGTATCCGCCGCGCGCTTCGCCGCCCGCCTGTCGTCAAACGTTCGGTCCACCAATGATTCCAACGCGCCGCCGAGCAGGCAAATTCGGGACGGGTCGGGCATGCGATGTGCTTCGCTCTACTTGCGTTGTGTGAGATCACGCTTCGTCCAAACCTGCCGTCGTACGGTTTGACCGACAGATCCTAATGGAGAGAGTCCATGCAAAAACGGAATTTGATGGTGAAGGCGGTAGCCGCGGTATTCGCGGGTACGCTGGTGCTCGCAGGCTGCACGGCAACGACGAACAAGGGCAACCCGGTCGGGGAAAGCCCGGGCAGCAATCAGTCGAAGCGTCATGAAATCGATGCCGCCGTCGATGCGACCCTGTCGCGTCTTTATGCGCAAGTGCCGGGATCGCGTGAACTCGTCGGCAAGGCGCGTGGCGTTCTGGTATTCCCGAAGGTAATTCAAGCGGGCCTTGTGGTGGGTGGCCAGTATGGTGAAGGCTCGCTTCGCGTGAATGGGGAAACAGTCGCCTACTACAACACCGTGTCGGCCTCGCTGGGCTTGCAAGCAGGCGCGCAGTCGAAAGCCGTTATTTTCCTGTTCATGACCGAGGACGCGCTCAGTTCCTTCCGCTCGCGTGATGGTTGGTCCGCCGGTGGCAACGCCTCCGTCGCGGTGCTGAAGATGGGCGCCAATGGGGCAATCGATACCACGACGGCCACCAAGCCTGTCCAGGTCATCGTGCTGACGAACGCGGGCTTGATGGGCGACCTGTCGGTCGAGGGCACCAAGGTCAACCGCATGAATATCTAAAGGTGCGAACGGGACGCGGCAGGCAGCTTCGCCGCGCCCACGAAGGACACGCTTACGCTTGTGACGACAGGCCCTCGCCCGATGCCGAGTCGATCACTTTGAATCGTGAACGCTTTTGCGCGCGAATGACCGCCTGATACGCGTCCAGATACTGCTTGGCCATATGGTGCGAGGTGAAGCGCTCCTCGAAGCGCTGACGCACGCGCGTGCGCGGCAACGTATGCAGGCGGTTCACGGCCGCCACCGCGCTGATCTCGTCTTCGACGATGAAACCCGACACGCCTTCGTCGATCACCTCCGGCACGGAGCCGCGGTTGAACGCGATGACGGGCGTGCCGCATGCCATCGCCTCGATCATGACGAGCCCGAACGGCTCGGGCCAATCGATGGGAAACAGCAGCGCGTGCGCACCCGACAGAAACTCGGCCTTCTGATGATCGGCAATCTCGCCGATGTACTCCACATGCGGCAGGTCGAAGAGCGGTTTGATCTCATGTTCGAAGTACTCGCGATCGGCGGCGTCGATCTTCGCCGCGATCCGGATCGGCAGGCCGCAATGCGCCGCGATGCGAATCGCAATGTCGACGCGCTTTTCCGGCGAGATCCGTCCAAGGAAGGCGAGATACTTCTGCTCGACCGGCTGCGGCGTATAGAGCGTGCGCGGCAGCCCGTGATAAACCGTGGTCAGCCACTTCGCCTGCGGCAGTGGATGCCGCTGAGCATTGGAAATCGAAATCACAGGCGCCGTGTCGAACGTGTCGAAGACGGGCTGCTGCTCGGGCAGATCGAGGCGGCCGTGAAGCGTCGTCACGAACGGCGTGTCCTGCCGCTTGAAGAGCGAGAACGAGTAGTAGTCCATATGGAAATGGAGGACGTCGAACTCTTCGGCGCGGCGGCGCACGAGTTCCATCAGCAACATGTGCGGCGCGATACGGTCGCGGATGCCAGGGTCCAGCCGCAGCGCGCGTGGCCACACCGCTTCGAGCTTCGCAGCCGTCTTGGAGTCACCGCTTGCGAACAGCGTGACATCGTGGCCGAGTTCGACAAGCGCCTCGGTGATGTACGACACGACACGTTCCGTGCCGCCGTACAGCTTCGGCGGCACCGATTCTGTAAGCGGTGCGATCTGCGCAATCTTCATTCGATGGGTCTCCGTGCAAACGGGCGGCGAGCGAGCGCCCGATCGTTGATTTTCCGACGCCGGGCGAGTCCTTACGAACACGCTCGGGGTGAAAGCATACGTCGTTACATTATTCGGCACGGCGCGTGAAAACCCCGCGCCATTTTCATTTACTGCCTGCTGTTACAGTCGAGAAACATTCGCTCGGCCGGTTCTCAGGCCGAGTACGCTTACCGATCCTGATGTTTCGGCGTACCGCGCAGGTCGGCGAGGAACGTGTCGCGCCAGACCCCTAAGTCGTTCTTGCGCAGCGCCGCCATGTTGACCTCATGACGCTGCTGCCGCTCGGCGAGCGGCATCGCAAGCGCGAGTTCGAGCGCTTCGGTCATTCCCGTGATGTCGTGCGGATTCACGAGTACAGCCCCGCACAACTCCGCCGCCGCTCCGGCGAATTCGGACAGCA
>DASZGN010000118.1:0-3924 GCA_035938775.1 Trinickia sp. | reverse complement strand
CGATGAAGTCATCGCTCGAATCGACACGGAAGCCAAGGCCAGCGCCGCGGCACCGGCCGCTGCCGCCGCCGCGCCCGCCGCCGCTGCCGCACCCGCAGCAGCGGCAGCGGCAGCGCCCGTCGCCGCCACCGCAAGCGCCAGCGCACCCGCTTCGCCGGCCGCAGGCAAGCTGATGGCCGAAAAGAACCTGTCGGCCGGGGACGTCGCAGGTACGGGCCGCGACGGCCGTATCACGAAGGGCGACGTGCTCGGCGCGAACGCGCCCGCACCGGCGGCCTCCGCCGCTGCGCCGGCCGCCGCGCCCGCCCGCGCCGCGAAGCCGTCGCTGCCGGACGTGAAGGCGCCCGCATCGGCCGATACGTGGCTCAACAACCGGCCGGAGCAGCGCGTGCCGATGTCGCGCCTGCGTGCGCGCATCGCCGAGCGCCTGCTCGAGTCGCAGCAGACCAACGCCATCCTCACGACGTTCAACGAAGTGAACATGGCGCCGGTCATGGACTTGCGCAACAAATACAAGGACAAGTTCGAGAAGGAACATGGCGTGAAGCTTGGCTTCATGTCGTTCTTCGTGAAGGCGGCGGTCCATGCGCTCAAGAAGTTCCCGCTCGTGAACGCGTCGATCGACGGCAACGACGTCGTCTATCACGGCTACTTCGACATCGGCATCGCTGTCGGCTCGCCGCGCGGCCTCGTCGTGCCGATCCTGCGCAATGCCGATCAGATGAGCCTCGCGGACATCGAAAAGAAGATCGCCGAATTCGGCCAGAAGGCGAAGGACGGCAAGCTGTCCATCGACGAAATGACGGGCGGCACGTTCTCGATCTCGAACGGCGGTGTGTTCGGCTCGATGCTGTCGACGCCAATCATCAACCCGCCGCAATCGGCGATTCTCGGCGTGCACGCGACGAAGGATCGTCCGGTCGTCGAAAACGGCCAGATCGTGATTCGTCCGATGAACTATCTCGCGCTGTCGTACGACCACCGCATCATCGACGGTCGTGAAGCCGTGCTGTCGCTCGTCGCGATGAAAGACGCGCTCGAAGATCCGGCTCGCCTGCTGCTCGATCTGTAATCCCCCGCGCCCGGCAAGGGCGCTGAAGCATTGATTGAAACCGCAACGGAGTGTGGCCCCGCCACGCGCCGTTGCGCCATCGAAAGGATCGTCATGTCTCAAGAATTTGACGTCGTCGTGATCGGTGCCGGTCCCGGCGGCTATGTCGCGGCGGTACGTGCCGCGCAGCTCGGCAAGAGCGTTGCCTGCATCGAAAAATGGAAGAACCCGGCCGGCGCGCTGAAGCTCGGCGGCACGTGCCTGAACGTGGGTTGCATTCCGTCGAAGGCGCTGCTCGCGTCCTCGGAAGAGTTCGAAAATGCGGCGCACCATCTCGCCGAGCACGGCATCACTGCCTCGGGCGTGAAGGTGGACATCGCGAAGATGCTCGCGCGCAAGGACGGCATCGTCGAAAAGATGACGAGCGGCATCGAGTACCTGTTCAAGAAGAACAAGATCACCTGGCTCAAAGGGCACGGCAAGTTCACCGGCAAGACCGATGCCGGCGTGCAGATCGAAGTGAGCGGCGAAGGCACGACCGAAGTCGTCACGGCGAAGAATGTGATCATCGCGACGGGCTCGAAGGCGCGTCATCTGCCGAATGTGCCCGTCGACAACAAGATCATCTCCGACAACGAAGGCGCGCTCGCGTTCGATTCCGTGCCGAAGAAGCTCGCCGTGATCGGCGCGGGCGTGATCGGCCTCGAGCTCGGTTCGGTGTGGCGCCGCTTGGGCTCGGACGTGACGGTGCTCGAAGCGCTGCCGCAGTTCCTTGGCACGTGCGACGAGGCGCTCGCGAAGGAAGCGGCGAAGGTCTTCAAGAAGCAGGAGCTCGACATCCATCTCGGTGTGAACATCGGTGAAGTCAAGACGAGCGCCAAGGGTGTGACCATCGCCTACACGGACAAGGACGGCAACGCGCAGACGCTCGAGGCGGACCGCCTGATCGTGTCGGTTGGCCGTGTCCCGAACACCGATGACCTCGGCCTCGAGGCGATCGGGCTCAACGCGAATGGGCGCGGCTTCATCGAGGTGGACGATCACTGCCGCACGAGCGTGCCGAACGTCTATGCGATCGGCGATGTCGTGCGCGGTCCGATGCTCGCGCACAAGGCCGAAGACGAAGGCGTGATGGTTGCCGAAATCATCGACGGCCAGAAGCCGCACATCGACTACAACTGCATTCCGTGGGTGATCTACACCGAGCCCGAAATTGCGTGGGTCGGCAAGACGGAGCAGCAGCTGAAGGCCGAGGGCCGCGAGATCAAGAAGGGGCAATTCCCGTTCTCGATCAATGGCCGCGCGCTCGGTATCGCAAAGCCGGACGGCTTCGTGAAGATGATCGCCGATGCCAAGACGGACGAGCTGCTCGGCGTGCATATCATCGCGGCCAACGCGTCCGATCTGATCGCGGAAGCGGTTGTTGCGATGGAGTTCAAGGCGGCGTCCGAAGACCTCGGCCGCATCTGCCATCCGCACCCGTCGCTTTCCGAAGTGATGCGTGAAGCGGCGCTCGACGTCGACAAGCGCGCGCTCAACAAGTAACGGTGAGTAACGGTGCCTGGCCGGCCGGGATCGGCCGGCTGAGCGTGCCGCGATGAAGGCGGGCGGGGCGGGGCGTTTCCCGCGCCGCCCGCCTTCGTCTTTTTGTATTTGCACGATGAACGTCATCGAATACTACGAACACGAACTGCAGACTCGGGGCTACGCCTCGGACGACGCGCAGCGTGCCGCCGTCGACCGTCTGCAACGCTGCTACGCCGAGTGGGTGGCGTACAAGGCACGGCGCTCGAATGCGCTGCGCAAGCTCATCGTGCATCCGGACCTGCCGCGCGGCGTGTACATGTGGGGCGGCGTCGGGCGCGGCAAGAGCTTCCTGATGGACAGCTTCTACGCGATCGTGCCCGTGCAGCGCAAGACGCGGCTGCATTTTCACGAGTTCATGCGCGAAGTGCACCGGGAGCTGGAGGAGCTGAAGGGCCAGGCCGATCCGCTCGACGAGCTCGCGCGCCGGGTCGCCAAGCGCTACAGGCTCATCTGCTTCGACGAGTTTCACGTGTCCGATATCGCCGATGCGATGATTCTCTATCGGCTGCTCGACCGGCTGTTCAAGAACGGCGTGCAGTTCGTGATGACCTCCAATTACCAGCCCGACACACTCTACCCGGACGGGCTCCATCGCGACCGCATGCTGCCCGCGATCGAGCTCATCAAGGCTCAACTCGACGTGCTCAACGTCGATGCGGGTGTCGATTATCGGCAACGCACGCTCGCGCAAGTGTCCGTTTATCACACGCCGCTAGGCGCGGCTGCCGACAAGTCGCTGCGCGCCTCGTACGCGAAGCTTGCCGCCGTGCCCGATGAAAGTCCGTTGCTCCATATCGAAAAGCGCGAGTTGAAAGCGCTGCGTCGTGCCGACGGCGTCGTCTGGTTCGATTTCGCGACGCTGTGCGGCGGGCCGCGTTCGCAAAACGACTATCTCGAGCTGGCCACGCGCTTTCATACCGTGATTCTGTCCGATGTGCCGCAGATGTCGCCACGCATGGCGTCGGAAGCGCGGCGCTTCACCTGGCTCGTCGACGTCTTCTACGACCACAAGGTGAAGCTGCTGATGTCGGCGGCCGTGCCTGCCGAAGCGCTCTATGTCGAAGGGCCGATGTCCAACGAATTCAGCCGCACGGTGTCGCGCCTTGTCGAAATGCAGTCGCAGGAGTATCTGGAAGCGCCGCGCAGAATCGTCGATACGTCGCTGACCTGAGGGCGGGCAGGCGAGCGAGCGAGAGCGCAACGCGGCGGTGCAATTTCAGAATTATCTGATATACGCTGCCGGGGGTACGGGAATATCGTGCATCTCCCTGTCCTGATTTAGGAGA
>DASZGN010000117.1:0-4594 GCA_035938775.1 Trinickia sp. | reverse complement strand
TGCGCGTCGGGTTGCCCCAGGGCGTGCAGTGATAGGTCTGATTGCCCGCGAGGAAATCGAGGAACATCGCCGATTGGCTGAACGACCAGTTCTTGCCGTTATTGCCGCGCTTGAAGATGTCGCGAAAGAGTTGCTTGGTCTTGTCGCGGTTCAGGAAGTGCTGCTGATCGGGCGCGCGCTCGTAGGCGTAGCCGGGCGACACCGTGATGCCGTCCACACCGATCGGGCCCAACGTATCGAAGAATGCCGCGACACGTTCCGGCACCGCATCGTTAAAGAGCGTGCAGTTGATGTTGACGCGAAAGCCGCGGCGCTTCGCTTCGCGAATCGCAGCCACGGCCTTGTCGTAGACGCCTTCTTGCGACACCGAGTGATCGTGCATCGCCTTGTCGCCGTCGAGGTGGACCGACCAGACGAAGTACGGGCTCGGCTGGTAGTCGTCCATCTTCTTTTCCATCAACAGCGCGTTCGTGCAGAGGTAGACGAACTTCTTGCGCGCGATGATGCCCTTGACGATCTGCGGCATTTCCTTGTGCAGGAGCGGCTCGCCCCCGGCGATCGACACCACGGGTGCGCCGCATTCATCGACCGCACCGAGGCACTCTTCGATCGACAGGCGTTGATTCAGAATCGGATCCGGATAGTCGATCTTGCCGCAGCCATTGCATGCGAGGTTGCAGCGAAAGAGCGGCTCGAGCATCAGCGCGAGCGGATACCGCTTGTTGCGGCTAAAGTGCTGGCGCGCGATATAAGCGCCGACGCGGACTTTCTGTAACAGAGGGATCGACAAGGCTTAGCTCCTTAAAACTTAGCGTGCGGCGACTGGCTCAGCCAGCTTCGACGGCAGCTTGAATTCGACTTTTTCTTCGCGACCGGCCATCGTGGACACCTCGACAGGTCCAAGCGCGCGGAGCGCATCGATCACGTGTTCGACCATTTCCTCGGGCGCCGACGCACCGGCCGTAATGCCGACCGCCTGCGCGTTCGCGAACCATTCGGACTTCACTTCCGAGCCGTCCGCGACGAGATAGCTCGGCACGCCGCTTTCGGCGCCGATCTCGCGCAGGCGATTGGAGTTGGAGCTGTTCGTTGCACCCACAACCAGCAGCACGTCGACGTGCTCGCTCAGCTCGCGCACCGCGGCCTGACGGTTTTGCGTCGCATAGCAGATGTCGCGCGTATCCGGACCGACGATGTCTTTGAAGCGCCGCATGAGCGCTTCGATGATGCCGCGCGTGTCATCGACGGACAAAGTGGTTTGCGTCACGTATGCAAGCGGTGTGTCTTCGGGCAACTCCAACGTTGCGACTTCGGCTTCGCTCTGCACGAGCAGGACCTTGCCTGGAATCTGGCCGATCGTGCCTTCCACTTCCGGGTGCCCCGCGTGGCCGATGAGGATCAGCGTGCGGCCGGCGGCCACGTATTGTCGACCCTGCACGTGCACTTTCGTGACGAGCGGGCAGGTGGCATCGAGCACGTCCAGCCCGCGCGTTTGCGCATCGCGCTCGACGTTTTGCGCGACACCGTGCGCGCTGAAGATTGCGACGGCGCCGTGCGGTACTTCATCCAGCTCCTCGACGAAACGTGCGCCCTTGTTGCGCAGGTTCTCGACGACGTGCCGGTTATGAACGATCTCGTGGCGCACATAGACGGGTGCGCCGTGCCGTTGCAACGCCCGATCGACGATTTCGATCGCACGTACGACTCCCGCACAAAAACCCCGCGGTTGAGCAAGGATGACTCGCATGAGTGGCGAACTCCGACTGAGTCGGGGTATCGAATAGCCGCCGCGAAGCGCGCTTGATCGCCCAGACTCCAACTATTATTAGAAAGCGGGCGTTGATCGCCGCAAGAGCATAAGTCCAAACGCGCATTCTAACGCTATCGGACAATGTGCGCTTCAGCAGCCCATGCCGGCGTTGCAAGAATGCCTTAAGCGGCCCATGCGTCGTTGGCCCACGTTCTCCCGTAACCCAGTACACTGAACGGCTTCACGCCAATGGTTACATTTACCTTACTGCATTGCTCTGTTTAATGGCTCCGGTTCGAAGGATGAACGTCGATACCCATATCGATTATCACAACAAGTTTTACATTGCTTTTGTCGAGAGGCGCACATGACGGCATTGCTTATTGCCTTGTCCGCGCTCTCGCTGGCGATCTGGTGCGTGCTCGTCTTCGCCCGCGGCGGGTTTTGGCGCACGCGCGCTCAAGCCCCCATGCCGATAGCGCTGCGCGATGCGTGGCCCGCCGTCGTCGCGGTCGTGCCGGCGCGCAACGAAGCCGATGTGATCGGCCAAGCGGTGACCTCGCTCATCGAACAGGATTACCCGGGCGAATTCCATGTGATCGTCGTCGACGATCACAGCACCGACGGCACGGCCGATGCCGCGCGTGCCGCGGCGCTTGCGGTAAAGCGTGTCGAGCACTTGAGCGTCATCGGCGCGAAGCCGCTCCCCCCTGGCTGGTCGGGCAAGGTTTGGGCCCAGTCGCAAGGCATCGCCGCTGTCAAGTCGCTCGGCTTGCCCGCCGATTACCTCCTGCTCACGGATGCCGACATTGGCCATCCCGCCAACGCCGTCTCGCAGCTCGTCGAGCGTGCAACGGCCGAGGGGCGCGATCTCGTATCGCTGATGGTGCGCCTGCGTTGCGATTCGTTCTGGGAGAAGGCGCTGATTCCCGCTTTTGTCTTCTTCTTCGCGAAGCTCTATCCGTTCTCCTGGGTCAACGATCCGCGCAACAAGACCGCGGCGGCGGCCGGCGGCTGCATGCTCGTGAAGCGCGCGGCACTCGAGGAAGCCGGCGGCATCGAGTCGATTCGCGCGGAGCTCATCGACGATTGCAGCCTCGCGGCGCGCATCAAGCATCGCGGGGCGGGCGGCCATCCGATCCGTCTGGACGTTGCCGCGCATAGCGTGTCGCTGCGTCCGTACGACAGCCCGCGTGAGATCTGGAACATGATCGCGCGCACCGCGTTCACGCAATTGCGCTACTCGCCGTGGCTGCTCTTGGGCACGCTCATCGGCATGGCGCTGATCTATCTCGTGCCCCCCGTCGTCGCACTCGTGCTCGGGCCGCTCGGCTGGCCGGCATGGCTCGCCTGGGCGGCAATGTGCTGCGCCTATGCGCCGATGCTGCGCTACTACGGCCGTTCGCCGTGGTGGGCGCCAGCCCTGCCGCTCGTCGCGCTCTTTTATGTGGGTGCGACGCTCGCGTCGGCCATCCGCTATTGGCGCGGCAAGGGCGGCCAATGGAAGGCACGCGTGCAGGCGCCCGTGCAGGAACGTTGACCGAGCGCCACGCGCTGCTATCGCTGCGTCAGCATCAGGTATAGCTGCACGACGGCGTCGGGCGAGAACGTGAACGGCACCCATCCGTGGCCCGTGTGGCGCGCCACCAGCAGACGGTCGCCGTTGCCGTGCTTTTGCACGGCCATCACCGGGTTCTTGGTCGACGCGAAGCGCCAGCCCGGCGCCAATGTCATCGGCGGCTCAGGCGACATCGACGCGCGCGCATGCGCGAGCTCCTCGATCAACTGGCCGATTTGCTCGGGGCGCAACGTGACCGTCTGCGAGCCGATGCTGAGCGATATTTCGTTGTGCGAAGGGCGTGCCACGCGCAGCGTCGGCTTGTCTTCGCCGGGCGCGACAGGATTTGCCGTCACCGCGGCCACGGACCCGTTTTCGGCTTGCGCATCGGGCTTCGCGGCATGGCTGCGCTCGGCGGCCGCGAGCGCGGCCGTCGCAAGCCGATTGAGCTCATTGAGCTGATCGACGTGCGCTTCGAGCGCGCCGATCTGGTCTTGAAGGTTCATGCGGGCTTTCTCTGGAAGAACCCGCGATTCTAACGGCTGCGCGCGGCCGACCTTGTAACAAAATGCACGGCGCGCGGGTTACCCATAGAGGTAACCGGCTTGCCGGAACCAGTCGAGCGCATCGCGCAAGCCCTCGCGATAGGGCCGCGCGCGATAGCCGAGCTCGCTTTGCGCCTTCGCTGACGAGAAATACATCTTGTTCTTCGCCATCTTGAGTCCGTCGACAGTGACGAACGGCTCGCGTTTCGTGAGCTTCGCCACGCATTCGGCGCCGAATGCGATCGGATAGAGCGGCCAGCGCGGCAGGCTGATGGTGGGCGGCTTGCGGCCCGTCAGCGCGGCGATGTCGGCGAGCATTTGCTGCAGCGGCAGGTTCTCGCCGCCGAGTATGTAGCGCTCGCCGATGCGCCCGCGCTCGAGCGCGAGCAGGTGGCCCGCCGCGACATCGTCGACATGCACGAGGTTCAGCCCCGTATCGACGAACGCGGGGATCTTGCCGAGCGCGGCCTCCACGATGATTCGCCCGGTCGGGGTCGGGCGCACGTCGCGCGGGCCGATCGGGGTCGACGGATTGACGATGACGGCCGGCAGCCGGTTGTCGGCGATCATCCGCTCGACGGCGCGCTCCGCGAGCACCTTGCTGCGCTTGTAGACGCCGATTGCCTGCTCGGGCGTGAGCGCCGCGGTCTCATCGGCGCTGCGGCCTTCGCTCGTCACCTTCAACGTCGCCACGCTGCTCGTGTAGACGATGCGCTCGACGCCCTCGGCGAGCGCGGCGCG
>DASZGN010000116.1:0-5785 GCA_035938775.1 Trinickia sp. | reverse complement strand
TATGACATATAAGCCTCGATTGGACCTGCGCGATCAGTGAAAGATATCCTTGACTGATTGGTGGCATTTCACCGATCAGTTCACGTACTTTGAGCACTTTGGCGATATACGGTCGCCGGGCATCGGAAGGATGGTCACAATATGCGAAGGTCTGCGTGATTGCGGCCTCGGCCGCGGGCGATAGCGGGCCGTTTCGGCAACGGACAGGCCGGCGCCAGGCATGCCTGGACCAGTTCACGATTGGCCTGTGAGTGAACCACCGGCCTCCACCCGCCGCAGCTCCAAACCTAACTAAAGCATGTCCGGTTTTTGCCGTCACCAAGAGCTTGGCGCGGCACGTCGAGCTCAACCAGAGTCGTGGTGTGGATGCGCACGGGCGACCTTTTGAAACGCGAAATCACCAAATCGCACGCCCACGCGCGACAAACCGCCCCGCGCGCTCACCGGTCGGCACGCCTTCGCGATATGACAGGATGCCGTTGACCCAAACGGCCTCGATACCGTCGGCCGCCTGCTCGGGCTTCGCGAATGTCGCGGCATCGCGCACGCGCGCCGGATCGAACAGCACCAGATCGGCGTGGTAGCCCATGCGTATTTCCCCGCGTCGATCGAGACCAAAGCGCCTAGCCGAAAGGCTCGTCATCTTGCGCACCGCCTCTTCGAGCGCAATCAGCTGCGCGTCGCGCGCATAGTGCCCCAGCACGCGGGGGAACGTACCCCACAGCCGCGGATGCGGCAACGGGTCGTTCGGCAGGCCGTCGGAGCCGACCATCGTCGCCGGGTGCGACAGGATGCGGCGCACATCGGCCTCCGACATGTTGTGATAGACGGCACCAGCCGGTTGGAGACGGCTGGCGGCCTCCTGCTGCGTCACGCCCCACTCCGCCGCGATCGTCGAGAGACGCTTGCCGGCCGCCGCGGGATGCGGCGTCGACCACGTGACCGTGATCTCGATCTCGCCCGTCACTTGCTTCACGTCGAGCGTGGACGAGCTGCGGTCGTACGGATAGCAGTCGCAACCCACCGGCTGAATGCGCCGCGCCCCCTCGAGCGATGCGAGCACCTCCGTGCTGCGCCCCCAGTTGCGCGGTCCCGCGCACTTCAGGTGCGAGATGACGACAGGCACGCTCGCATGGCGCCCGATGCGGCACGCTTCGTCGAACGCATCGAGGATCGCGTCGAATTCGGTGCGCATGTGCGTGGTATAGAGCGCGCCCGCCGCTGCAAGCGGCTCCGCAAGCGCCATCACTTCTTCCGTCGGCGCGGCAAACGCCGAGCTGTACGCAAGCCCCGAGCTCAAGCCGAGCGCGCCGTGCGCAAGCGCTTCTTCGAGCTGCGCGCGCATGCCTTCGATTTCGTTCGGCGTCGCGGCGCGATCGAGCCGGTCCATATGGTTGTTGCGCAGCGCCGTATGGCCGACGAGCGCCGCGACGTTCACCGCGGGCCGCGCGGCGTTGACCGCATCGACATACGCCGCAAACGTCGGGTAGCGAAACGCGTCGCGCTCGCCAAGCAGGTTCATCGGGTCGGGCGGCTCACCCGCGAGCGATACAGGCGATGCGCTGATCCCGCAGTTGCCGACGATCACCGTCGTGACCCCTTGCGTGATCTTCGGCAGCATCTGCGGGGCGCGAATGACGTGGGTGTCGTCGTGCGTGTGCACGTCGATGAAACCGGGCGCGAGCGCGCGGCCGTTCGCCTCCACGACCTCCTCGGCCAGCCAGTTCGAGAGGTTGCCGACGGCCGCGATCATGCCGCTTCGCAACGCGACGTCGCGCTCAACCGGTGGCCTGCCGGTGCCGTCATACAACTGGGCGCCGACGATGAGCGTATCGGCCGCTTCGGGGTGGGAATGCATGGTCGTCTCCTGGCGCGGGCTTGCGCGCTCCATCGCGCTTCACCGCTTCGCGGCGCGCTCGCTGCGCGCTCGATGCGAATCGTACTCGCAGTTTCTGTACCATGGGAGCACGAGTCGCATGCCCTTCGAAGCCGCGCGACACCCCTACAGGAAGAGACGAGATGAAAGTGACGAGCTATCAAACCGCGACAATCGATCCCCATAGCAAGGGGCTCGGCGTGGTGCCGAGTGCAAGCGTGCCGCTCGATCACGCAGCAAATCTCGAATGGAATCTGCTCGCTGAGGACGTGAGTCTGCCCGCGGCCGTGCTCTACGCCGAGCGTATCGAACACAACCTCAAGTGGATGCAGGCTTTCGTTGCCGAGTACGGCGTGAAGCTCGCGCCGCACGGCAAAACGACGATGGCACCGCAGCTCTTTCGCCGGCAAATCGAAACGGGTGCCTGGGGCATCACGCTTGCCACGGCGCATCAGACGCGCGCAGCGTACCTGGGCGGCGTCGAGCGCGTGCTGATGGCGAACCAGCTCGTCGGCAAGCACAACATGGCGATGATCGCCGAGCTGCTGACCGATCCCGCGTTCGAATTCTTCTGTCTCGTTGACTCGGTCGATGGCGTCGAGCAGCTCGGCGCGTTTTTCAAGGCTGCGGCCAAGCCGCTGCAAGTGCTGATCGAGCTTGGTGTGCCGGGCGGGCGCACCGGCGTGCGCAACGACGACGAGCGCGACGCCGTGCTGGCCGCCATTGCGCGCTACCCCGGGACGCTGCGGCTCGCGGGCATCGAGCTTTACGAAGGCGTGCTGAGCGACGAGGAGGAGATCCGCGCGTTCTTGCGCCGCGCCGTCGAGACGACGCGCACGCTCGCCGCCGCCGGCCGCTTCGAGCGCACGCCGGCGATTCTTTCCGGCGCGGGCTCGGCGTGGTACGACGTGGTCGCCGAGGAGTTCTCGAATGAAGCGAAGAGCGGGCAGATCGAAGTCGTGTTGCGGCCGGGCTGCTACTTGACGCACGACGTCGGCATCTACAAGAAGGCGCAGACGGGCATCCTCGCGCGCAACCCGGTCGCGAAGCGGATGGGCGAAGCCCTCTTGCCGGCGCTTCAGCTTTGGGCTTATGTGCAGTCGATTCCCGAACCGGATCGCGCGATCATCGCCTTCGGCAAGCGCGACGCGGCATTCGACGCGGGCCTGCCGGTGCCCGCGCGCCACTATCGGCCGGGCACGACGGCACCGCGCGAAATCGATGCGTCGGCAGGCTGGGAAGTTACCGGATTGATGGACCAGCACGCCTACATGCGCATGACGCCCGGCGCCGATCTGAAAGTGGGCGACATGATCGCATTCGACATCTCGCACCCCTGCCTTACATTCGACAAGTGGCGACAGGTGCTGATCGTCGATGCGGCATACCGCGTCACCGAGGTCGTCGAAACGTTCTTCTGAATGCCCGAGGCGAGGCGCACTCCGGCGTGGGGCTTGTGCCGGTGCAATTTGATTCTCGCACCGCTCGGCTCGTTGGCTCTTCTCGACGCGGCGCCGTGCAACCTGGCGGCTTTGCGCCTAGCAGCCGCTAGCGCGCGCCGTTTCCTTCGGCCACCGGCTCACGCGGGTGAGGCGCCTTGTCGGCAACAGCAATCTCACCATTGCCTGCAACCAGAGCGATGCGCCCCTCGAGCATGGCCAGCGCGTCGGACAGCGCGGCAAGCGCAGCCTCGGGCAGCGCCCCCATCGTCTCGCGCAAGAACGCCTGGCGCCGCGGCAGGCTCGCCGCGACGACGCCGGCACCCGCCTTCGTCAATCTGACGTTCGTCACGCGATTGTCGCGATGGTCGGTGCTGCGCTCGATCCAGCGGAGCGCCTCGAGCGCCTTCAATTGGCGCGTGAGGGCGCCCGGATCAATGCGCAAGTGCTCAACCAGCCGTTTTTGCGACCATTCCGTGTCGGGTTCGGCAAGCGCGCGCAAGATGCGCCAACGCGGCATCGCATGTCCGACCTGCGCCTCGAACGTCGACAGGAGCGCCCGATAGGTGCGGCCGAATTGGTGGACGATGGCGATGTGACCTTGCTCTTCCATGATGCCCTCTCCCCGCTGTCGAAACCGCTATTCCGCCGCGACGGCCGTCTCGGCCGACCGCGTGATCTTCACGGGTGGCACGCGCCGGCAGTACCAGATCGACGCGACCGCCACCACGAGACACACCGCGAGCCCCGTGTGAATCGCCGCGACGAGCGCCTCGCGCGCCGCTTCCAATAGCGCCGCCCCGTTGTGTCCGGCGTGCGTGAGCTGATCGATGAGCGTGCGCTGCGCGTCGCGATTGACGAGAATCTGCGGGTCGCGCATTTGCGCAAGCCACTGGCTCGCGTGGTCGGCCTCGAGCGCGCTTGCGACGCCGCTCGCGTACATGCGGGTCACGAGCGTGCCGGTGAGCGCGGTGCCCAGCATCCCGCCAATCATCCGTAACGATTGAAGCAGCGCCGTTGCGATGCCGAGATGTTCGCGCCCGGCGGTCTGTTGCGCAAAGACGGTGAGATTGGGCAGCAGGAAACCGAGGCCGGTGCCGCCGAGCATCATGAAGCCCATCAAGAGCGAGCGCGGCATCGTTCGCGTGGCGATCACGACGCCGAGGCAGGACAAGGCAATCAGGACGAAGCCGACATAGAGCATCGCATTGGGTCGGCTGATGCGCGTGACGATGCGCCCGTTCACGATGCTGCCGATCGTGATGAACACGACGAGCGGCGTGACGACGAGCCCCGCGTCTTTCGGCGAGAGTCCGAAGCCGCCTTGCAGCAGAAGCGGCGCGTAGAAGATCAGCGCGAACATCGAAAAACCGCCGAGCATCGAGAGGGAAAAAAGCGCGGCGAGGCTGCGATTGCGAAAAATGTCGAGCGGCAGGATCGGCTGCTCGGCGCGGCGCTCCCACTTCCAGAGCGCGACCGCGCAAACGACGCTGAACGCCAGCAGCACGACGACGGGTGGCGTCACGCCGTGCTGCGCCACCCATTCGACGAACAGTTGCAGGCAACCGAGGGCAAGCGCGATCAGGGCCGCACCGGGCCAGTCGAGGCGCATCTTGCCGCGGTGCGCGATATGGCGCAGGTGCGGCAGATAGCGCCAGACGAATATGAGCGAGAGCAACCCGACCGGCAGATTGACGTAGAACGCCGAACGCCAGCCATAGTACTGCGTGAGAAAGCCGCCGAGCGACGGCCCGATGGCGTTCGCAATGCCGAACGCCGAGCTCATCAGCACTTGCCAGCGCAACCGCACGACCGAGTCGGGAAAAAGATCCGCGATGCAGGCGAACGCGGTGCCGACGAGCATGCCCCCGCCGATGCCCTGCAAGCCGCGCGCGAGCACGAGGAACAACATGCTGTTGGCCGCGCCGCATAGCACCGAGGCGCAGGTGAAGAGCGCGATCGAGACGACCACGAACGGCTTGCGCCCATAGTAGTCGCCGAGCCGGCCGAAGATCGGCACGGTGATGATGGAGGTCAACAGGTACGCGGTCGCCACCCAGGCGTAGAGCTCGAAGCCGCGCAGCTCGGCGACGATTGTCGGCAGCGCCGTGCCGACGACGGTTTGATCGAGCGCGACGAGCATCGTCACAAAGGAAATGCCGAGCATCGCAAGAAGCGACTCGCGAAACGGCAGGAGTTGCCCGCGCGAATGATGAGCCGCAGTGTGAACAGCCATTTTTTGCCCGCGCAATCGTTGATAGGTCAAGAATTTTGAGATGGTAGCATGAGCCGCAAGTCGCCCGCTGCGAGGGCCGTTGAGCAAGCCGCAGCCGGCAGCCGGCCTTGCCCGCATTGGATTCGCCCCTCTAGCAGCTTGAAGGTTTGCCCATGATGGAACCGATCCCCACCCCGGAGGCGCCGCTCGCCCCCGACGACCTTTTGGCGCTCGCGCGAGCCAAGCGCGCGCTGG
>DASZGN010000115.1:0-4053 GCA_035938775.1 Trinickia sp. | reverse complement strand
TAGGGCGACGCCACGCGCGTTGCCGCGCGGGACAAAGACCGTTCAGCCGACGAACGCCTTCTCGACGACATAGTGCCCTGGCGCATTGTTGCTGCCTTCCTGGAAGCCGAGGCTATCGAGCAGCTCGCGCGTGTCGCGCAGCATGTGCGGGCTGCCGCAGAGCATGACGCGGTCGTTGTCGATGGAGAACGGCGGCAGTTCGAGATCGGCGAAGAGCTTCTGCGTGTCGATGAGTTCGGTGATGCGGCCGCGGTTGTGGAACGTCTCGCGCGTGACCGTCGGGTAGTAGACGAGCTTTTCGCGCACCAGCTCGCCGATGTGCTCATGCGCCGGCAGGTGATCGGTGATGTATTCCTTGTAGGCGAGCTCGTCGACGAAGCGGCAGGTATGCGTGAGCACGACCTTCTCATAGCGGTCGTACACATCCGGGTCCTTGATGATGGACATGAACGGCGCGAGGCCGGTGCCTGTGGAGAGCAGCCAGAGGGTTTTACCGGGCAGCAGGTTGTCGGCCATCAGCGTGCCGGTGGGCTTCTTGCCGATGAGCACCTGGTCGCCGACTTTCAAATGCTGCAGACGCGACGTGAGCGGACCGTCCTGCACCTTGATGCTGAGGAATTCGAGGTTTTCCTCGTAATTGGCGCTCGCCATGCTGTAGGCGCGGATGAGCGGCTTGCCATCGACTTCGAGGCCGACCATGGTGAATTGACCGTTTTCGAAGCGGAAAGACGCGTCGCGCGTGCAAGTGAAGCTGAAGAGGGTGTCTGTCCAGTGGTGGACGGAGAGGACGGTTTGCGGATTGAGATTGCTCATGGCTGCGTGGAGAGTGCGAAATAAGAGGCGCCAAAGCGCTCGGCACGAGCGCTTTTCGCCGGCGGGCGCGCGCAATGTGCTGTAGCGGTCGCGTCAAAGGACGCGGGAACCTGCTATTTTAACCCGCTCGCCGCGCGGCTGCCGGGAGCGCCCGCAGGCGCGTCGGGATTGGGCCGAAAAGCCAATTGGGCGAATCGTCAGCCGGAACGCGGCCTGATGATAGACGGATGAGCGTACTCAGCAGGGATCGAACCCAAGCATGTGCCCGCGTGACCTTTGGCATGCCTTTCGAGCGGGCTTGCCATAGGTCGTATGCGGCTTGCTGAGCTACCCAGAGATCAGCACGCCCACCATTTTCCTCTCCAAGCCACGCCTCGATGCGCAGAGCCATTTCCGGAGAAATGGCGGCGTGACCGTTCAATACGCGAGATAAAGCCGCACGGGTGACACCGAGCTGAGCTGCGGCTTGAGTCACGGTCAAACCAAGCTCCGGGAGGACATCCTCCCGAAGCGTTTCCCCCGGGTGCGGTGGGTTGAAAATGCGAGTCATGTCTGTGAGGTACCTTAGTGGTAATCCTGATAGTCGACCAAGACGGCGTCAGTGCCATCGAATGTGAAAGTCATTCTCCAGTTGCCGTTTACCTTGACAGCGTAATGGCCTACGAGAGCGCCTTCAAGTCCATGAAACTTCCAGCCCGGCACATTCATATCCTGCGGTGTCTTTGCCACATCGAGCCGGGCTAATTGACGCCGTAACTTAGACGCATGGTCAGGCCTGATGCCTGACTTGTGTCCGCTAAAAAAGAACGCTTCCAGTCCTTTGTGTCGCCATGACTTGATCATGGTTCTCCCAAATACAAATTGTTTCGATCATGGTGGGCTCCGTGTTCGGGCAAGTTGGGGACCGGTTTGTTTTGTGTAGCGTGCAGTATCACTATACGAGCGTCCTCGCGCGATGTCAATCGAGGTAGCACCGTGCCGCGCATGCCTTGCCCTTGCGCCCTCACCCAACCTTCAACCGCGCGATATACGGCAGATGATCCGACAGCCACGCCGTTTCTTGCGTTGGCGCGATCCATTCGACGGGCTGCATGCCACGCACGAACATCTTGTCGAGCGCAAGCGCCGGCGAGAAGGCGGGAAAGGTGCGCGCGCTCTCGCCGAGCACCGTCGCGACTTCGTTGAGCCCGAGCTCGCTGAAAATCGGCACGGAATCGTTGCGCCAATCGTTGAAGTCGCCGGCGAGCACGAGCGGCCCGTCGGGCGCCTCGCGGTCGATCCAGTGCGCGATCCAGTTCATCTGCCGCAATCGCGCGGAGCGCGTGAGCGCGAGATGCACGCACAAGAGCGTCACCGAGTGCCCCGCGAACGCCGCGCGCGCGACCAGCAGCCCGCGCCGCTCGAACCGGTGCGCGGAGATGTCCCAGCGGCCGCCAAGATCGAGCGGATGCGGCGACAGAATCGCGTTGCCGTGCCGCCACGACGGCTTGAACACATTGGGCCCGAGCGCGATGTCGAGATCGAGCGAAAGGGCGATGTCGGTGGCCTGGCATTGCCAGACGTCGGTGAGCGGCTCGTGCACGGGCGTGCCGAAGCTCGTCGCGAGCATCGGCTGCGGCATGCGCCGCGCCATCGCTTCCTGAAGGAAATAGGCATCGGCATGGATCGACTCGACCCAGCGCTGCATCGCCTTCCAAGCCGTGAAGCCGAGCGGCGAGCGGCCCTTGTGCAAATTCCAGCTCACCGCGACGAATTCCTTCTTCTGAGCGCTCATCGCAATGTCGCGCATGACTTCTTCGGGGTTTCGCATGGCGCGCGGTGTTTCGCTTCGTTCAACCGTATTCAATGAGAGGTGACGCTCGCGCGTACGCGATAAACGAGCGTCGGATTGCGCTCGACGATCGTCCAGTTCGTCCACGCGTCGCCCGGCACAATGAGCCCCGGGTGGCTCGCCGCGACGCGCCGCGGCTGCGGCGGCAGCGCGCAACCTTCGATCGTGCGCTGGCTGCTGTCGTCTTCGACCGTGTCGTTGGATTCGATCGAAAGCGTGATGCCGCGAGCGTCGACCGCCACCGGCGAGACGGTCAGCGAGCGCACCAGATCGATCTTGGCCGCGGGCATCTCCTTGCAGCCGATCCGGTGCACGGTCTCGTGATGATGCGTGGCGGTGTAAGCCTGACCGATCGTCGTCGTGCTTTCGAACGTGTCGATCGTCTGTCCGTTACGCAACACTTGCAGTTGCCAATCGACGGCGGCGGGCGGTGCTTCGGTCTGCGCGCGCGCGGCGAGCGATGCGCAACAGAGAACGGCGGCGATGCTGGCGTTACACCTCATGCAGGACGGCTCCTTCGCGCTTCTTACAACTTCTGAAAGCTTCCGACAAATCGGACGAACGCGCGGCAAGCGCCCATCTTACGCCTATCGATTCGATGTGGCCGGCAACCTCGCATCAGCAGCACGGTGTGTGCGCTGCTCGCTTCTCGCATGGAAATTGCGTGACTACACTCCAAGAGCCGTGAAGTGAAAAACGCGCGGTGCGCGTGCGCGACAAACGGCGGCAGGCCGGTTTGAAACGGGGAGGGTCGAGCGATGACAACAGCAATGGTCAAGCAAGAGATTGCGGTGGCGTCGTTAAGCAAGGTGTACGACCTCGAGCAGGTCGAGACCGCATTGAACGAACTGGGCGAAAGCGCAAACGAAGCGCTGCGTGCCACTTACGAAAAAATGCTGAAGGTCGGCAACCTGCGATTTTGCGTGAAGCCGAACCGCATGCCGTCGATCGATGCGCTCATCGAAGCGCTGCCGAACTTCGCCGAACCGCTCGACGACGTGCGCAAGCAAGTCGCGCTTTGCATCGAAACCGAAGACAGGCTCGAGCTGATGCCGATGCTGCTGCTCGGCGAGCCCGGCATCGGCAAGACGCACTTCGCGAAAGCGCTTGCGCGGCTCTTGGGCACGTCGCACCAGTATGTCGCGATGAGCTCGCTGACGGCCGGGTGGATTCTGTCGGGTGCCTCGTCGCAGTGGAAGAACTCGAAGCCGGGCAAAGTCTTCGACACGCTTGTGAACGGCAGCTACGCGAATCCCGTCATCGTTGTCGACGAACTCGACAAGGCGAGCGGCGATTCGCAATACGATCCGCTCGGCGCGCTCTATGCGCTGCTCGAGAATGAAACGGCTCAAACGTTCATCGACGAGTTCGCGGAAGTGCCGATCAACGCCGCGCAAGTCATCTGGATC
>DASZGN010000114.1:0-7541 GCA_035938775.1 Trinickia sp. | reverse complement strand
TCATCCCGCTCTCAACGTTCGTCATGTCGGTCACGCTCCGTTGCGCGTCGTGAATTCGGCCTGACCGATGCCGTTCACGACGCAATGGACATGGAGCCCAGGCGTCAGTGCCTGCGCAGCCGTCGCCGCGCCCGCCATGATCAGCGAACCAGCGGGCAGCACGATTTGCGCATCGGCCACAAGACGCGATGCCTGCACGACCGAGCGCAACGGATCGCCAAGAATGGCCCCCGTGGAGCCGATCTGCACGTCGCGTCCGTTAAAGCGCATCGTCACTCCGGCATTGCGCAAGCCGTCGAAGTGGGTCGACCATGCGCCGATCACGAGACCCGAGCTCGAGCAGTTATCGGCAATCACGTCTTCGAGCGTGAAGCGGAATGCCTGATAGCGCGAATCGATGATTTCCATAGCGGGCGCCACCGCTTCCAGATACGACCGCGCCTCGAGCGCGGTCAACGGACGGTCGATGTCGCGCTTCGTCACGAAGCACACCTCCGGCTCCACGCGCGGATGGATGAAACGCGCCAAATCGACGGGCGCCCCGTCCTCTTCCAGCATCGCATCGGTCAGCCAGCCCCAGATGAGACTGTCGACACCCATCTGAATCATCTTCGCGCGACTCGTGAAGCCAAGCTTGATGCCGATCGTTCGCTCGCCGCGTGCTTTGCGCAGCTCGATCGCCGCGCGCTGGATCACGTAGGCCTCTTCCACCGAGAACGGTTCGACCAAGCTCATCTGCTCGATCGGGGTTACCTCGCGCGCCGCCGTATCGACGCGTTGCGCAGCTTGCTCGATATTCATTGCGCCACCCCCGCCGCGAGCTCGCCTTGCTTCAAAAGATCGAGCGCCACGTCGACGATCATGTCTTCCTGGCCGCCCACCATGCGCCGGCGTCCCAGCTCGACCATGATGTCGAAAGCCGACAGCCCGTACTTCGCGGCGGCGGCCTCCGTGTGGCGCAAGAAGCTCGAGTAGACACCCGCGTAGCCGAGCGCCAGCGTTTCGCGATCGACGCGCACGGGCCGCTCCTGCAATGGACGCACGATATCGTCGGCCGCGTCGATCAGCTTCTTGACATCGCAACCGTGGTTCCATTGCATGCGGTCGACCGCCGCTATGAACACTTCGAGCGGCGCATTGCCCGCGCCGGCACCCATGCCCGTCAACGATGCATCCACCCGATCACAGCCCTCTTCCACTGCCACGATCGAATTGGCGACGCCGAGCGACAGGTTGTGGTGCGCGTGAATGCCCGTCTGCGTTTTCGGGTCGAGCACATCCTTGAATGCGCGAAAGCGTTCGGCGACATCGCGCATGTTCAGCGCGCCGCCCGAGTCGACGACGTACACGCACTGCGCGCCGTAACCTTCCATCAACTTCGCCTGCTCGGCGAGCTTTTGCGGCGTGCTCATGTGGCTCATCATCAGAAAGCCGACAGTGTCCATGCCGAGCTCGCGCGCGTACTCGATATGCTGCCTGGAAATATCGGCCTCGGTGCAATGCGTCGCCACGCGCACCACGCGCGCGCCCGCGTCGTACGCGGCCCGCAGCTCGTGCACCGTGCCGATGCCGGGCAATAGCAGCGTCGCGACCTTCGCGCGCTTCACGGTTGCCGCCACCGCCGCGATCCATTCGAGGTCGGTATGCGCGCCGAAGCCGTAGTTGAAGCTGGATCCGGCCAGGCCGTCGCCATGCGCCACTTCGATGCTGTCGACACCCGCTTCGTCGAGTGCCCGCGCTATCGCGACCGCCTGTTCGAGCGAATATTGATGGCGAATGGCATGCATGCCGTCGCGCAACGTCACATCGGAAACGTAGATTTTCTTGTCGGGATTCATCATTGCATCTCTTCCCTTCATGCCGCGAGGCGGCTTGCCGCCACTTGCTCGGCCGCGCGCATCGCAGCCGAAGTCATGATGTCCAGGTTGCCGGCGTACGACGGCAGATAGTGCGCGGCCCCTTCCACTTCCAGGAACACGCTGACCTTCAGGCCGAACTTGTTCGCGCCGAAGGCGCCCGCGAACTGCGGGGGGACTGCGACGCGATCGAACTGCACCGCCTGCTTGAGCCGGTAACCGGGCACATAGGCGGCCACGTCCTTCACCATCGCATGCACCGAGGCCTCGATCTCGTCGCGCGAGGCCGCTTCATCGACGAGGCAGTAGACCGTATCGCGCATCATCAGCGGCGGCTCGGCCGGGTTCAACACGATGATCGCCTTGCCGTGCGCCGCGCCGCCGACGCTTTCGATCGCACGCGAGGTGGTTTCGGTGAACTCGTCGATGTTCGCGCGCGTGCCGGGCCCAGCCGAGCGGCTCGATATGGACGCGACGATTTCCGCGTAATGAACGGGCGCGACGCGCGAGACGGCGTTCACCATCGGAATCGTGGCCTGGCCGCCGCACGTGACCATGTTGATGTTGGGCGCATCGAGATGCGCATTGAGGTTCACCACCGGCACGACGAACGGGCCGATCGCCGCGGGCGTCAGATCGATGACCGTCACGCCATGGCCGCCGAGAATTTGCGCATGGCGCTTGTGCGCGCCGGCCGACGTGGCATCGAATGCGATGCGCACGTCCTTGAATTCAGGCATGGAAACGAGACCGTCGATGCCGCCGGCCGTGGTCGCGACGCCAAGCCGCGCGGCGCGCGCCAGACCGTCAGAGGCCGCATCGATGCCCACCATCGCGCACATCTTCAGATGCTTCGCGTGACGCAGCAGCTTGATCATGAGGTCGGTGCCGATATTGCCCGAGCCGATCACCGCCACGCCGAGTCGAGAGTTGTCTTTCACGAGTTTAGGACTCCGATTGATTCGAGAACAGGGCCCGCACCGATCCGAGACCTTGGATATGAGCCGAGAAGACGTCGCCCGGCCGCACCGCCGCCATCGGGCCGAGCGCACCGGTCAGCACGATATCGCCGGCGCGCAGCGGCGCACCCACACGCGTCATGGTGTTCGCGAGCCATACCGCGGCATTCAGCGGATTGCCGAGGCACGCCGCGCCCGCGCCTACGCTCACTTGGTCGCCGTCGCGCTCCATCACCATGCCGCAGCCGACGATGTCGAACGCGTCGAGCTTCACCGGCCGGGCACCGAGCACGAAAAGACCGCTCGAGGCGTTGTCGGCCACGGTATCGGTGAGCCGGATATCCCAGTTCGCGATGCGGCTGCCGACGATTTCGATGGCCGGCAGCGCATAGGCCGTGGCGCTGATCACGTCCGCGATCGTGTGCCGTTCGTGCGTGAGGTCGCGCTCGAGCACGAGCGCGATTTCCGCTTCGACCTTGGGCTGCTGCGTGAGCGCGAACGGAATCTCTTCGCCGTCGCCATACGCCATGTGATCGAAGAGCGCGCCGAAGTCGGGTTGGTCGACACCGAGCTGCGCCTGCACGGCACGCGATGTCAGGCCGATCTTGCGCCCGACGAGCCGCGCGCCCGCTTGCAATTGCCGCTCCGTATTGATCGCTTGAATCCGGTAGGCGAGATCGAGTGCGTCGCCCCCTATCGCGTCGATCGCCGTGCGAATCGGCGCGACCGGCTCGAACGGCTGCCGTTGCTGCGCTTGCCACAAGGTATCGGCGATCGCCTGTAGTGCGTCGTGCTGCTTGTCCATTACGCGACCCTCACGCATACGTTGGTCAGCTCGGAGTAGAAGTCCATCGAATGACGGCCGCCTTCGCGCCCGAAGCCCGAGAGCTTCGCGCCGCCGAACGGCGTGCGCAGATCCCGCACGTACCACGCGTTGACCCAGACGATGCCCGTTTCGATTTGCCGCGCGACACGATGCCCGCGCGCGAGATGCGTCGTCCACACGCTCGCGGCGAGGCCATACACGCTGTCGTTCACGCGCCGGATCACTTCTTCCTCGCTGTCGAACGGTGCGATATGGCACACCGGCCCGAAAATCTCTTCCGTGACGCAGCGAGCGGTGTCCGGCAAGCCCGTCCAGATGGTCGGCTGCACGAAGGCGCCGTTGTCGCATTCATTGCCGAATTGCGGCACGCCACCGCCCGTCACGACCGTCGCGCCTTCCTCCCGCGCAAGCGCGAAGTAGCTGAGCACCTTTTCGCGATGCCCATTCGAGATCATCGGCCCTGTCGTGGTGCCTGCCTCATAAGGCGAGCCGATCTTGAGTGCCTCGGTTTTCTCCTTGAGCGCCGCGACGAACCGATCGAAGATGGGCCGCTCGACATACACGCGCTCCGAGCACATACAGACCTGCCCCGCGTTCGTGAAGCTCGAGTGCAGCACGCCCTTGACGGCGGCATCGAAATCCGCGTCAGCGAAAACGACCGCCGCGTTCTTGCCACCGAGCTCGAACGACAAATTCTTCACACCGTCGGCCACGGCCTTCATGATGGCGCTGCCCGTCTTCGACTCGCCGGTAAACGTAATGGCGTCAATTTCGGGGTTACGCGTGAGCCACTCCCCCGCCGCATTGGCGCCATGACCGTGAATAAGGTTGAACACGCCGGGGGGCAGACCGATGTCGCGCATCACTTCGGCGAGCAACGTCGCCGAGGTCGGTGCTTCCTCAGACGGCTTGGCCACCACGCAGTTGCCCATCGCAAGCGCCGGTGCGACTTTCCACGTGAACAGCAAGAGCGGCAGGTTCCACGGCGAAATGACGCCGACCACGCCAAGCGGCTTGCGCGTCACGTAGTTGATCACCTCACCGCCGTCGGCCGTCGACGTTTCGAAGAACTCACTGTGCGAGGTGCGCAGCAAGTCGGCGAAGGTGCGAAAGTTCGCGATGCCGCGCGCGATGTCGAGGGTGCGCGCCTGTTCGATCGGACGCCCCGTATCGGCCACTTCGGCAGCGACGAAATCGTCAAAGCGCGCCTGGATGCCATCGGCGATGCGGTGCAGCCACTCCGCGCGCTGCGCGGCACTCAGCTTACCCCACGGCCCCTTCTGTGCGCGGCGCGCGGCTTTGACTGCGGCATCGACCGCGGCGGCGTCCGCCTCGGCAACGCGCGAAAGCTCGCGGCCGTCGATCGGACTCAGGTTGGCGAAGCTTTCAGCGGAATCGACGAACTCGCCGTCGATGAAATGGCGCAAGCGTGACGGCAAAGCCGTCGACGCACCGGCATGGTGGCCCATGTGCTCTCCTGCTAACTGTTGGGGTTTGCAGCTAGTCTAGGAGTGCCGGGCTAAGCGGTGTTAATCAAACATTGCGACGCGTATATAAGAAACTGGAATAACGTGCCGCTCAATAGTCCGTCGAATCCTGCGCAACCGCCCGCAGGCACTCGACGAAGAGCTCGCTCGCCGGGCTAAGCGCCTTGTTCGATCGCACGGAATAGCCGACTGAGCCGAACGAGCCGGTCTCGGGAACGTCGATGATCTGCAAAAGCCCCGCCCGGACGAACTGCGTGGCCGCCACGCGTGGCATCAGCGCGACGCGCGGCGCGTCGATCAACAAGCCTAGATTTGTCAGCACCGACAGCGATTCGATCAAGTCCTTGGGCACCGTGAGCCCGGCGTGGCGGAACATTCGCTCGACCGCGAGACGCAGCGGCGAATCCATCGTCGGCAAAATCCACGCCGCCGATGCGAGATCGGCCAGCGATTTGATCGGACCGAGCGTCTCGACGTGCCGGCTACCTACGACGACAGACAGCGAATCGTCGAATAGCGCGTGATGGGTCAGCGCGAACGCATCGTAGATCGGCAGCTCGGCCTCGGGCAGGCGGCCGACGACGATATCGAGCTCGCCTGTCGCGAGCATTGGAAAGAGCTGCGCGGTGGGCCCTTCGCGCACGGTGATAAGCACATCGGGCACGCGCGCCTTGAGCCGCGTGATGGCCGCCGGCAGCAGATGCGCCGATGCCGAGATCAGCGTGCCGACCATCACATGCCCGGCGGTGCCGAAGCGAAACTGATCGAGCTCGTCAGTCATATGACGGAACTCGGCAAGCAGCGACTTGATGCGCCGCCCCACGACGCGCCCAAGATCGGTCGGCACCACGCCTCGATTCGAGCGAGCGAACAGCGCGCCTTCGAGCGAGGATTCGAGCTCCTGGATAACCTTCGTGACGGCCGGCTGCGTAAGGCCCAAATCGTTGGCGGCACGTAGAATCGACCCGGTTTCGAGCACCCGATCGAAGATGAGCAGCTGGCTAAGCTTGAGATTGCGGCTCAATCCGAACTGGCTAAGGGGATAACGGGGCATTGCTAAGTCGGCCTTGAAAGCGTTGTCGTCGATCTTAGCAGCGCAATGCGCACGGCGTTTGCTTTCTCGCCGCCCCACCAACCTAACAATCAGCTTTCAACACCTTCACCTCCTGCCAGCGTTCGGCCCGATGCGAGCCGTCGCACCAGGGCTTGCTTGCGGACTTGCCGCAACGGCACAAGCTGAAAATGCCGCTGTGCGGGAATCGATTGCCGAGCGCATCGACGATCTCGAACTCGCCGACGAGATGAACGGGGCCTCTATCCATGATGCGAACTTTGACGGTGCTCATGCTTTGCGGTACTCGTGTCGATGGTGGGAATGACGGTGAATCACCGGTAAACCATTAGGCGCCGTTGGCCAATGGCGCGCGCGGGCAACTGGCAAAGCCCGCGGCCTCATGCGATGCGTCGCAAAACGGCGAATTGGAGGAAAGCCCGCAACGGCAAAGCGTCAGCACCTTACGCGGGCGCAAGGTCTGCCCCTTGTCGTCGGTCACGTCGAATTCGCCTACCAATTGCATGGGTCCGTTGTCGAGAATCTTGACGAGATTGGTCATCGTTCATTCACTCCCGCGGCGCGAAGCGCAATCGATTGATCGTCAGGGCGGTCGCATTCGACGGATTTGCCGAGCGTATAGAAATGACCGCGATTGCAAACGAGCGGCCGATCGTCGGTGCGATGGGTTTTCAAAGCCTCGCCGACGAGAATCGTATGGTCACCACCCTCGTAGGCCGCCCATCGCCGGCAGATGAACCAGCCCATCGTCCCTTGGAGAATGGGCGTATCGTCGATCCACTCGTGCGGCGGGTCCCAACGCTTGGGGATTCGATTGGCGAAATACTGCGCATGAAAGCCCTGCGTTTCGCCAAGGATGTTGATTGCGTAGCAGCGATCGGCGCCAAGCAATCGGTGCGACTTGGCCGACTTCGCGACGCTAACAGCCACAAGCCGCGGATGGATCGACACCGCGGCAAACGAACTGGCAGTCATCGCATGCATGCCGCCGGCGCCGTCGTCCATGGAGATCACCGTCACGCCGGTTGTGAACGCGCGTATGCCCATCCGAAATTCTTCCGCATCTACCATGAGTAAGCGCTCCTCCTTCGTTTGCATGGTCGCAGCGTAAGTGCCCAGTTGACAAGCCGGGTGCGCGGAACGCAATGTTGCGGCGAGGGAACGTCATTCGATCGATGTTCGATGTTCGTTATGGACATGGCATAGGGCAAAACCCGACGTTGGCAGCATTACGATTGACAGGATTTTTTGGCGTCGGTACCAAGAGCGGCCATGCGAGATCAACCCGTCAAGCGCGACCTAACCAACCATGATTGAATTTATTGACTTGCGCGTGTTCTC
>DASZGN010000113.1:0-1689 GCA_035938775.1 Trinickia sp. | reverse complement strand
GTTGCGCCTGGGCGGACGATGCCTCAGAAATTCCGCCACGCGTGCTGTCGCGACGCGTGCGTGCGGAAAACGCCGGGAAGAGTACTTGCGTGTTCGCATGCGCACCGATGGGCGGCGCGGCGCGCTGCGCCTCTTTGCATTGCGCGCGGATCAACGCGACGATCGCGTCAAACGAACGTTCGCGTTCGAACAGGATGACAACGTTGCCGGTGAGCGCGCTTGGGCTCACGCTGTGTATGCCAGCACGTTCGCGCAATGCATGAGCGAGCGCCGCACAGGCGGCGTGATCGCGATAGAGATACGGCGCATGAACTCGCACGCGCCCCGGCACGACGGCATGGAGGACAACGACCGAAGCGTCTGCGCGGGCGGCCGTGGCGGTGCCGTTGGCTGACGGCCCACGATTCGCCGCAATCGCCGATGGTGACGGATGCCCGTTCATGCATATCCTCGTTAAGGCCAAGGCGATGTGATGTTGCGCATGCTCGAGCTCACGCCTGAGTCGGCGGCTTCGGCCGGCGTTGCGCTCGCTACAATGGACGGACCCTCGCGGTATGCGGCGAACATGTCAGCAATGAACAAACGAGACGAGAAGGCGCGCGATCTTAGACGCATGAAATGGGCCGCGACAGGGCTCCTGATTGCGATGATCGCGCTCTTTGCCGGCGCAACTTTTTTTCAACGCGCATATCCCATGCTCCCCCTGCTCGGTGCCGTGCGCGCGTTTGCCGAAGCCGGCATCGCGGGCGGCATGGCCGACTGGTTCGCCATCACCGCGCTGTTTCGCCATCCGCTCGGGTTGCCGCTGCCGCATACGGCGATCATCCCGCGCAACAAAGATCGCATTGGCGAGAATCTCGGCAATTTTTTCGAGCGGAATTTCCTTTCGCAGGAAATCGTGGCCGAGAAGCTTGCCAGCGTCGATCTGTCCGGCGCGTTCTTGCGTTGGATCGGCAAGCCCGAGCAAGTCGAGCAGATCGCGGACTACGTGAGCGCGCTCGCGCCGGATCTGTTCGATAGGGTCGATAACGATGAAATCGAGCACTTCGCGCGGCACGTGCTCGCTGCGCGCATTCGACAGATCGAGCTTGCGCCGCTCGCGCAAAGCGTGCTCGCTCAGGTCGCGCAAAACGTCGATTACGCCACGATCCTTACACCCGCGCTCGAGGAGTTGGCGCTGCTCTTTCATGACAACAAGGATGTCATCCGGCGCCGCGTGCGAGCGGAAACCGCGTGGATATGGCAGCGCGTGGCGCTCGACGAGAAGGTGGCCGACGCGGTCATCAGAGTGCTCGACGACGCGCTGAAGGAAGTTCGCAACACCCCCGATCATCCGTGGCGGCGCCGCTTCAGTGACTTCGCGCATGAGCTCCTCACGGACCTCACGACGTCGCCCGCCTACCTCGCCAAATGGGAAGCGTTGCGCGAGCAATTTCTCGATTCGGGGGGCTTCGCGGCGGGCGTTGCGAGCTTGTGGCGGGAGCTCGGGCAAAACCTGCGCGCGGACACGCGCTCGAGCACATCGCTTGTCAGGATGCGTTTGCGCGCCGTGATCGCGCAATGGGCACACGATGCGCTGAACGATCAGGCGTTGCAGGCGCGGCTGAACGCGCGTGCGCGCGAGGCGATTCTCGGCATGATTCCTGCCCAGCGCCACGAGCTCGCGCGATTGATCGCCGATACCGTGCG
>DASZGN010000112.1:0-3199 GCA_035938775.1 Trinickia sp. | reverse complement strand
GTTCGACGCGACCGCGAGCCTGGTTGATCCGGAAACGGGCGAGAGTCCCGTGAAGCGCGAGCCGCAAAACGGCTCGGGCCAATATAGCCCAGGCGCGTGGGACATGTGGTCTCCGCAGTCGGTCGCGCACGCCAACTCCGTGCCCAAGCATGATGGGCAGAGCGTGTCGCGCAGTCCTTTCATCGTGCCGGGCGCGCTCACGCCCGTTCCCGACGAAGCGGACCAGGCGCCGACATCGTCCCGACAAACCGAAACGCTCGCCCATGAAGAAGCGCGAACGGCCGAGCCCGAGCCTGCACCTGCGCCCGAGCCTGCGCCGGCCGCCGCACCGGCCATCCCCCCCGCGGCAAACGGCGTGAGCAAACCTGCGTCCGCGCCTTCCGGCGCGGCGGAGCCTGCCGCCAAGGGCGAGCAGGAGTTGCACAAGCCTGCGCCCTCCCCTGCGGCCGCGGACGACCTCCACAAACCTGAGCCTCCCGCGCACACCGACAACCAGGAGCCGCGCTTCTCGGCACCGCACGCGTCCGAGTCGTCCGCATCCGCCAACGCGCACGCCGACTTCGCGTCGAGCGACGCGCGCAATGCCGAGCCGACGCTGCCGCGCGACGCCCAGACTTCGTCCGCGACGTGGCGCGATTCGGAGCCGCGCTTTCACGACGCGCGCCCCGGGCAAGCGGGAGCGCAACGGGCTGAGCCGTTTGCGGCGCAAGCGGCGGCGGCCGACGGCTCGCGGCCCTTCGAGGTCACGCGAGAAGCGCGCGAGAGCGCGCCGCGCCGCACGTTATGGCGCATGATTGGCGGGCTTATCGCGCTCGTGCTCGCCGTGCTGCTTGTCGGCGAGCTCGCCTGGTGGCGGCGCGAAGCGGTCATGGTGTATTGGCCCGAATCGCAAGCGCTCTTCGAGCGCGCGTGCGCGCGGCTCGGCTGCCATATCTCGCCGCCGCGCGATATCGACGGCCTGCAAGTCGAGGCATCCGATCTGCGCCAGGTCGACGGCCCGCACCGTCTCGAGCTGCGCGTACCGCTGCGCAACCGCTACAACATCGGGCTCGCCTACCCGGCCATCGAGCTGACGCTCTTCGACAGCAAGAACGAAGTGGCCATTCGCCGCGTGCTGTGGCCCCAGGATTACGTGCAGCCGGGCACGCCTATCGCCGCGGGCTTGCCTGCCCGCACCACGCAGACGATGGTGGTGCGGCTCGATACGGGCGACGTCGTCGCCACGAATTTCCGCGTGCAGATTTTTTACCCGTAGCGCAAACCGGGCGCGTCGGGATCATACCGGGCGCGTCCTTATCGTCGCATTCGCGACAACCTGAGACGAATCTTCGGAGTTCAACATGAGTCAAGTCACGCTGGGTGGCAACCCGATCGAAGTCGCCGGCACGTTCCCGACCGTCGGTCAAAAGGCACCCGAGTTTTCGCTCGTCGGCAAAGATCTGAAGCCGCTGACGCTTGCCGACTTTGCCGGCAAGCGCAAGGTGCTCAATATCGTTCCGAGCCTCGACACGCCGACGTGCGCCACCTCCACGCGCAAGTTCAACGAAGCCGCGGCCAATCTTCCCAACACGGCGGTGATCGTCGTGTCGGGCGATCTGCCGTTCGCGGCGTCGCGCTTTTGCACGACTGAGGGCATCGAGAACGTGGTGACGGCGTCGACGTTCCGCGGCCACGAGTTCGCCAATGCCTACGGCGTCGATGTGACGAGTGGCCCGCTCACGGGCCTCACGGCGCGCGCGGTGGTCGTGCTCGACGAGAACGACAAGGTGCTGCACGCTGAGCTCGTGAGCGAAATCAAGAACGAGCCGAACTACGACGCCGCGCTGAACGCACTGAAGTAAGCCGGACGCATTTGGAGAGAGCGCCGCGTGCCACCCGCGCGGCGTTTTCATATAGCGCCCGCCCGGATTCAACACATAGAAACAAAGGACCTCCCCTTGGCTACGCTGATTTGCGGCTCACTCGCCTACGACAACATCATGACTTTCCAGGGCCGCTTTCGCGACCACATCCTGCCCGAGCAGGTTCACATTCTGAACGTGAGCTTTCTCGTGCCGACGATGCGGCGGGAATTTGGCGGCTGCGCCGGCAACATCGCCTATGCCCTCAAGCTGCTCGGCGGTGACGCCCGCATCATGGCGACGCTGGGTGAGGTCGACGGTCAACTGTACCTGGACCGCCTGGCGAGCCTTGGCCTTGCGCGCGATCACGTCGCCGTGGTGCCGCAAGCGTACTCGGCGCAGGCGATGATCACGACCGATCTCGACAACAACCAGATCACGGCTTTCCACCCGGGCGCGATGATGCAGTCGCACCTGAACCGCGCGGACGAAGCGCAAGGCATCACGCTCGCCATCGTCGCGCCGGACGGCTATGAGGGCATGCATCAGCACACCGAAAAGCTCGCCGCCGCCGGCGTGCCGTTCATCTTCGATCCAGGTCAGGCTTTGCCGCTTTTCACGCCCGAGGCGCTGCGCCGCGCGATTGAACTTGCCACCTATGTCGCCGTCAACGACTACGAAGCGAAGCTCGTCAGCAACAAGACCGGCTGGTCGACGGGCGACATCGCGAGCCGCGTGAAGGCGCTGATCGTGACGCGCGGCGAGCAGGGCTCGCAGATCCATCATTCGGGCCGCTGCGAGGAAATCCCGGCCGTCGCGGCCGCACGCGTGGTGGACCCGACGGGTTGCGGCGACGCCTTTCGCGGCGGCCTGCTGTTCGGCCTTGAAAATGGCATGGACTGGGCCACGACGGGCCGCTTGGCAAGCTTGATGGGCTCGCTCAAAATCGAAGAGTCCGGTCCGCAAAACTATGCGCCTTCGCGCGCGGAAATTGATGAACGGTTCAAGCAGGCATTTGGATACAGCCTGCGGTAATTTTTTGTGGAGCAATAAACAATGAAAACAGCGGCTCGCGCGGTTCTCGCCACGATGATCGTCAGCTCGGTGGCGATGACGGGTTGCGCGTACAACAGCAGCTCGCCGAACGTCTACACGGTGGACCAGGCGCAGCGGGAAGCGACGGTGCGCTTTGGTACGGTCGAGACCGTGCGCGCGGTGCGGATCAGTGCCAACAACGGGCAGCCGAGCGGGCTCGGTGCGATCGGCGGCGGCGCGCTCGGCGCGGTGGCCGGCAGCGCGATCGGCAGCGGCAAGGGGGCGATCGCCTCGGCGATCATCGGGGGCATCGCCGGTGCGGT
>DASZGN010000111.1:0-5328 GCA_035938775.1 Trinickia sp. | reverse complement strand
ACCAGACCATCGCAGCCAACACCAAATAAGACCGATGACTTCCAGCCAAGCCTATTCGCGCCCTGCACGCCTGTTGCAAATCGCCTCGTGGGTGATCGCCGTCGCATTCGCTCTCTTTCTGAACATGCTCGGCAGCCTGGTCATACGCGATCTGATGTTCGCGCCGCGTGGCGGGCCGCCGGTCCCCGGGCAATTCACCGACAGCAAGACCGACGAACCCATTCTCGCCACGCAGCGCGAGCTGTTGAGCGAACTCAGCGCGCTCAAAGAGAAGGCCGAAAACGCCGGCATCGCGCGCCAGCGAGCGGATGAGACCTATGCGGGCGAGAAAGAGAGCTTTCGAAATTGGGTCGCGACGCGCACCGCGACGGGCGACGATCGCCATAACCCCGACATCGTCGCGCGCACGAAAAAGCTTGATGACCTGCACGCGGCGGTGGCTGACTGGCAAAAGCAGCAAGACGCGCTGAGCGACCAGCAACACGCCTTGGATCTGCGGCTCGATCAAGTGAACGAACAACTGGCGCAATCGCACGCGAGAGCAGAAGAGCGCTTCGAGCAGGCAACGAAGCGCTACGAGCTCACGGTTTTCGCATGGCGGCTCGCGTTCACGCTGCCGATCCTGCTCGTGGCGGTATGGCTTTTCGTTCGCTTTCGCAATGCGCGGTACTGGCCGTTCGTGTACGGCTTCGGGCTCTTCGCGCTGACGGCATTCTTCATCGAGCTCGTGCCCTACCTGCCGAATTTCGGCGGCTATGTGCGCGTGCTGGTGGGCATCGCACTGACGGCCTTCGCCGGCATCTACGTGCTGCGCGCCTTTCAGCGATACGTGGAGCGCAAACGCGAGGAGATGCAGCAAAGCCAAGCGGAGCGCGCGCGCTCCGTGGCATCCGACAAAGCGCTTGGCGCCTTTCAGAAGAAGGTATGCCCTTCGTGCGACAAGTCGTGGAACCTGGCCGGCGACAACGCCACCTTCTGCCTTCACTGCGGCTTGAGGCTCTTTTCGGTGTGCGAATGCGGTGGACGCAATTTCGCCTTCTTCCCGTTTTGCAGCAGCTGCGGCAGGCCGGTCTGGCAAGGCGGCCGTACCCATGCCACCGGCGCCGACGACGCACCGCCTGCTCAGCTTGAAAACGCCGCGGGCGGCGCGGGCCGATAACCTCCGATATACGGGCGGGGATCGGGCGCGAGGAACCTATGCCCCGTGCGCGCGCACTTTCTTCAGCAGCGCCGTCGTCGAGCGCTCGTGCTCGAACGCAATAGCGAGTGCGCGGCCGCCCCAGCCGCGAACGAGCACCGACTCGGGCAGCGCATCCATGTCGTAATCGCCGCCCTTCACGAGGATGTCGGGCCGCACCGCCTCGATGAGCGCGATGGGCGTTTGCTCGTCGAACCGCACGACCCAGTCCACGCTTTCGAGCGCCGCGAGCAGTGCCATGCGGTCGTCCTCGCGATTGATCGGCCGGTCATCGCCCTTGCCGAGCATGCGCACCGACGCGTCGCTATTCACGCCGACGATCAGGCACGCGCCGAGCGCTTTTGCCTGCGCGAGATAGGTGACATGTCCGCGATGAAGGATGTCGAACACGCCGTTCGTGAACACGACGGGTGCGGCCAGCGTGGCGCGACGCGCGACGAGCGCCTCGCGGGAGATGATTTTGCGTTCGAAGAAAGGGGCGGACATGACTGGCCAAGAACGGTCGATGCTGATCGGCGTACCGGTGCGGCTTAGCCGATGCGCAAATAAAAAAAACCCGCCGGCGCGAAGGACGAGCGTCCGGCGGCCGACGGGCTTCGCTTGATGGCGTAATCGCTTGTTGCGGGCGCCGTGCGCTTACGCGGGCTGATGCTCGGCGGAGCCTTGCTGCGATTGCAGGCGCGCCGTGACTTCCTTGCGATAGCGGTTCAACTCCTGCGCCGTCGTGAACGTGCGCTCGAAGAGAACCGACAGATTGTGCAGGATGCGCTCGACGACCTTCTTTTCCCAGCCGTCGTCGAAGCGGATCTGCTCGTCGAGCCAGCGTTCGAGCCATTCGGGATCGGGCAGCCGCGACTGGATGGTATCGCGCGGAAACAGGTCGCGATTCACGTGCAGATTGGTGGGATGCAGCGGCTTTTCGGTACGGCGGGCCGATGCCATCAACACGCCGATCTTCGCGAACGCTGCGCGCGCCACGTCGCCGCAGTTCGTCATCGCCTTTTTCATGTAGCGCAGATACGCGCCGCCGTGGCGGGCCTCATCGCGCGAAATCGTTTCGTAGATATGCTTGATCACCGGCTCCGTATGCCATTCGGCCGCGCGGCGATACCAGTGATTGAGACGAATCTCT
The DNA here is from genome assembly GCA_035938775.1 of Trinickia sp. Lineage (GTDB taxonomy): Bacteria > Pseudomonadota > Gammaproteobacteria > Burkholderiales > Burkholderiaceae > Trinickia. The sequence goes on along the minus strand of DASZGN010000111.1, from coordinate 2,998 downwards.
CCGCAAAAATGCAGCATCAGCGTTTCAAGCGGCGGCGCCGGATCGAACTCGAAACGCACGGCGTGCAATTCGGCTTCGGTCGGCACCATTTCAGGCCGGAAGCGGCGCAGGTACTCCATCAGCACCAGCGAATGCTTTTGCTCTTCGAAAAACCACACGCTCATGAACGCGGAAAAATCGCTGTCGTCATGGTTGTCGCGCAGGAACATTTCCGTTGCGGGCAACGCCGACCATTCGGTGATCGCGTTCATCTTGATCGTGGTCGCCTGCTCGTCGGTGAGCAGCGACTCGTCGAATTTGTCCCAGGGGATGTCCTTCTCCATGTCCCATCGAACGGATTCGAGCGATTTGTAAAGTTCCGGATAAAGCATGGTGTTCATAGTCCCACCCCTGATCTGCCTATTGCGACTTCTGTGTTCTCACGACGATTGCTGCGGACGCGCCGACAGGCGCGCCTGCACAGTCAACCAGCCATTTTAAGCGGTAATCGTGCCCGCCAATTGACCGAACTCAAGGCTGTCCATGCGTCTATTTGCCGCCGATGGAGGCGGCGAATGTCGCCGGCAGAATGTCAGTCATGGTGATGTTGAACGCGGCGTTGCGCTGCGCCCCGAGCCGTTCCTTGGTCTTCCATCCGGCGGACGGCGGCGTGACGGATTGCCGCGATCATCGTTTTCGGTATACGCCCACGGATCGAAAGCTTTGGAATGATAGCACGCCAACCTTGCAAAACTTGCAGCGTGCTGCCATACCTGTAAGCAGCCGGCCAGGCGCTCCGCGCGCCGCGCGCAAACCGTTTATCGGCGGCCGCCGCAAGACAACTCGGGCTGGCTTCAGCGTGCCGCGTGGCCGCCTTCGACGCCGCCCGCGACGCCCGTATCTTCGGCCGGGTTGGCGGGCACCGGATGGCCGTTGGCGGCGGCCATCCAGCCGGTGAGCGGCTCGCGCTGCGCGAGCGCATCGCGATAGCCGAGTTCGATCAACTCGCGCGCGAACTCCGCCTCGAAAAGCAGATAGCTCGCGAACGAAGCGCCCGCCGCCCGGTTGCCGCCCACCGCGCCGAGCAGCCCGCGCACCGTCGCCGGCAGGCGCTTCAAATGCCGCGCGGCGAGCATTTCGATACGCTCGGACGGCGCGATCGGCAGCACGTCGACATGTCGCCAGCCGCTTTCCGGTTCGACCCGATGCGGCAAGTGCTGAATCATGCCGTTGATATGCTCGATGCGCTCGATATCGGCGCCGATGGAGTCGAGGAACACGCTCGCGAGCACCTGCTGGCCGATCTGCGCAAGCGACGGGTAGCCGCTCTCGATGCCGGCCGCCACCGGCACTTCCGGGCGCGGCGCCGCGGCGCCCAGCACGACGATGCGCTCCGCCCCGAAATGGATCGCCGGACTAAGCGGGGCGATCTGCCGGATCGAGCCGTCGCCGAAATATTCGATGCGGCCGTCGAGCTCGAGCGGCACGGCCGGAAAAAGGAGTGGTATCGCCGCCGAAGCGAGCAGATGCGCGGGCGAAAGCGACACCATGCGCGCCGTGCGCTGCGCGCGCCGCCACGAATGAATGGGCTCGGCTGCCTGATAGAAGGTCAGATGCCGACCGCTCGAATAACTGAGCGCGGTGATCGACAGCGCATGCAGCGCACGCGAGTCGAGCATCCGGTCGATACGATGAAACTCGAGCGCGTCTTCAAGCAGCCCCGCGAGCGGGCTGTTATCGAAGAGCGCACGCGGCGTGCGCCGCACCGCCCAGCCAAAGCTCAGCGCCGCGAGCCAGCGGGCGCCCGCCGCCGCCACGCCGAGCCAGTCGGTCCGGTACACGTGCGGGGCACGGATATGCGACCAGAAATCGACCAAGAGATCGACGCCATGGGTGAAATCGTCGGCATGACTCGCGATCGACGCCGCGTTGATCGCGCCGGCAGACGTACCGCAAATCACCGTAAATGGCGACGCGCGCCGCCGCTTCGGGTCGACCTCGCGCGCGATGTCGGCCAGCGCCCGCAGCGCGCCGACCTGATACGCGGCGCGTGCGCCACCGCCCATCAGAACGAGTGCAAGCCGCACGATGAAAGTCCGGGAAGAGGCAAAGATGAGTCGGCGAGCCGCTCGCGCCCAAGCACAGCGGGCCGTGCCGGCAGCGCGCCGATCATCACTTTTCGCGCGAGGAAGCGGCCGACGACGGACCGGTGCGCCTTGCGCCCGCCTTGCGCGCTGTCGCCGCGGCCGGTGCCGCCGGTGCCGTTGGCCGCTTGGGTGCCGCCTTGCTCGAGGCGGCCGTCGCCTTGGACGAAGCGGAGCGGCTCGCGCCGGCCGACGATGACGACGCACGCTTCGCGCGCTTCTTGCCCGATGCGCCGGGCTGGCCCGATGCGGGAGCGTCGCCGGCCGCCTCGGGCTGCGCCATCGCGATCGACGCCAGCTGATTGAACTGCGACTGCAGCATGTTCCACCAACTGGACGGATCGAACGGTGCGGCCTCGGGGGCCGCTTGCCGCGCCTCTTTTTCCGCGGCGGCTTCTCGATGCGCCTCATCGGCCGACGCATCCGCGGGCGCGGACGCGGCCGAGTCCGTCTCGCGCGACGACGGTGTCGTCGCAAACGCGCTGTGCCATGGCGACGGCGCGGGATTCCCGTTCAGTTCGTCTCGTGCGCCCGGTTTCATCGACGACTGCGCGAACGCGCCGAATGCGCGCAGCGTCGAGAGCGTCGCGCGCTGCACCTCGAGCGCCTGGATCGCCGATTGCAGCATGTTCAGATTGAGCTTGAGCCACTGCTCGACAGCGCGCATATCGGTGATGCGCTTGTCGAGCTCCTCGATGTTCACGAGCGGCGCCATCATGTCCGACATCGCCGCGAGCGGTGAGCCGAACCCTTGGGCCGTGCCCGGACTTAAGCCGGGGAACGCGGCGCCGAACGGCGTAAGGCGCATCATGTCCCACATCTTGTCGAGCATTTCGGGGGGCGGAAACCCCGGAAAGCCCGGGAAAGGCTTATCG
>DASZGN010000110.1:0-2022 GCA_035938775.1 Trinickia sp. | reverse complement strand
AGCCCGGCAGCGCGGCTGCAATGTCAGCGTATTGATCGGCTGACGGGCCGCCCGGCAGCACGCTGAAACCGCGCGTGACTTCCTGCATGCAGATGACGTCGAAATCGGCGATCCGCCGCGCTTCGCCGAGTGTGCGGGCCATGTCGACGTTGCCGCTCGCGTCGCGTCCCCATTGAACGTTCCAACTGATGAGTCGCATTTCCAGACCTCCGTTGCCTTGCGCCGTTCGTCTACAATCTCGCCTTTCGTCCCATGTCCGCCAGGAAACCGCAGGTGTCCGAATCTCCCCGCAGTACCGTGCAGCCGCTCAAGAGCGCGGCGCCGTCCGCCGCGCCCGTTAGCGCCCCAATTCTCGAGATCGATTCGCTCGATATGGAGGCGCGTGGAGTCGGGCGCCTCGTCGACGAGAATGGCGAGCCAGGCAAGGTCATCTTCGTCGAGGGCGCATTGCCGGGGGAGCGCGTAACGTATTCGAGTTATCGCAAGAAGCCGAGTTTCGAGCAAGCGCAAGTGGTTGAAGTGCTGCGCGAGAGTGCGTTGCGCACGGTGCCGCGTTGCCGGTTTTTCGGCACCTGCGGTGGTTGCTCGATGCAGCATCTCGATGTGCGCGCGCAAGTTGCCGTCAAGCAGCGCGTACTCGAGGACAATCTTTGGCATCTGGCGAAATTGCGCCCGGAGACGGTATTTCGTCCTATCCACGGCCCGTCGTGGGGATACCGGTATCGCGCGCGGCTGACCGTGCGGTACGTGGCCAAGAAAGGCGGTGTGCTCGTCGGATTTCACGAAAAGAAGAGCAGCTACGTGGCTGACATGACGAGCTGCGAAGTGCTGCCGCCGCATGTGTCGGCGATGCTCGTGCCGCTGCGACGGTTGGTCGAGTGCCTGTCGATTCGCGATCGGCTGCCTCAGATCGAGCTTGCGGTCGGCTCGCGCGTGACGGCGCTCGTGTTGCGCGTGCTCGAGCCGCTTACTGCCGAGGACGAAGCGCAAGTGCGGGCATTCGCCGATACGCATGGCGTGCAGTTCTGGTTGCAGCCGAAAGGGCCGGATACGGCCGCACCGTTCTATCCGCTTAACGTGCAACTCGACTATGAGCTCCCGGAATTCGGCATTCGAATGCCGTTCAAACCGACCGATTTCACGCAGGTAAACCACGCGATCAACCGCGTGCTGGTGGGGCGCGCCTTGCGGTTGCTCGCGCCCGCGCGCTCGGACCGCGTGCTCGACCTTTTTTGCGGCCTCGGCAATTTCACGCTGCCGCTTGCGCGCTTGGCGCGCGAGGTGGTGGGAATAGAAGGCAGCGAAGCACTTACCGTGCGCGCGCTGGCGAATGCGAAGGAGAACGGCGTCGAGGGACACACGTCATTCGCGAATCGGAATCTGTTCGAGGTGAGCGCCGACGATTTGCGTGCGCTCGGGGCCTTCGACAAGTTTCTCGTTGATCCCCCGCGCGAAGGCGCGCTCGCGGTCTCGAAAGCGCTGGCTGAAATTGCGCAAAGCGGCGAGGGGCCCCTGCCTGGGCGCATCGTTTACGTATCGTGCAATCCGGCGACGCTTGCACGCGACGCCGGATTGCTCGTACATGAAGCGGGCTATCGGTTAAAAGGTGCGGGCGTGGTGAACATGTTCCCGCATACGTCTCACGTCGAATCAATTGCGCTCTTTGAGCGCGCGTGAGGCTGGCGGCTAACCTGAGCGACAAACAAAAAGCCCTCGCTGAATGAAGCGAGGGCTTTTTGGGTCGTGCGGTAGTGCCGACAGCGAGTCGATCAGTTGCGATTGCCGCCAAAGATGCCGAGCAGCGTCAGCAGATTCACGAACACGTTATACAAATCGAGGTAAATCGCGAGCGTGGCCGAGATGTAGTTCGTTTCGCCGCCGTTCACGACGCGTTGCACGTCGAACAGCATGTACGCCGAGAAAATCGCGATGGCAAGCACGGACACCGTGAGCATCAGCGCCGGCAGGTGCAGAAACATATTCGCGACACTTGCGAGCACCAGCACGATCACGCCGACGAAG